>JAAYOK010000302.1 GCA_012520355.1 Bacillota bacterium
CAATTATTTGCACGATCGCTCCTGCCTGGGGTGCCCAGTCACTTGATGGATAACATAACCAAGGTCTTTTCCTATCAAAATGGTGTCTTTCTCCGTTGGATGGGTAACTCACTCCTTTATGCAACGGTAGGGGCTTTTACAGGTGTTTTCCTGGCCTCACTTGCCGGATATGCCTTTCGTCGCTACGATTTCTTCGGTAAGAAGCTACTCTTCCTGTTGATCCTGGCCTTTGCCATGGTTCCAGGGTTTGCCACTACACTACCCCTCTTTATGATGTTCCGAGACATAAACCTATTGGACACCCGCCTAGCAGTCCTTCTTCCCACCTTTGTCAATGTCTTTGGGGTTTACATGATGGTGGCTTATTGGAACCAAATCCCCGACGAACTCTTCGATGCAGCAGAAATTGATGGAGCCAATGCTCTAGCAATCTACCTCAGAATCGGTCTACCCAATATCCTGCCCGGTGCCATCACCCTATTTTTGCTGGCCTTTGTTGGTGCTTGGAACAACTTTTTCCTACCTCTGGTGGTCTTAAACAGTAGGGCAAGAATGCCATTAATCCTAGGTATAACAACCATTACGGACCCCCAAGGATTTCCCGTCTACAATCTAACTCTAACGGCAAGTTTCTTTACCATTTTGCCCCTCCTTATCATCTTCATCTCCTTACAACGATACTTTAAGCCCCAGATGTATGTGCGCTAGATGCAAAATGAGTCGCAGCCCCCTCCTTGAAGGATCACTGCGACTCATTCTACCTTACTCTATATTCCAGACTCTACTTCCCTTTAGCCAGACGAATCACATTCCAGGAAGCTCGGGGAAGCCTGGCCCTAATCTGACCCACCTCAAGCTGAGCGTTCCCATTTGCCTTGGGAACCACATTTTCGGGCTGCATTGCAGTATTGGTGGCCTTTAAATCATCATGGGTGAGGGTAATGTGCTCCACGATTTGAAAACCTTCAAACCCCCGCAAGTGGCAGGCAAAATCGAGCCCACCCTCTAAATTGCGGTTCACCGCAAAGACAGTCAACTCATCCTCTGCTTCGTTCAAGACGGCGATGGAGTCTAAATAAGGAACATCGGTAAAGTCCTTACTATCATACCTATCCGACGTAATAACAGGCTGTAAAACCGTTCCTCGGCCAAAGAGGGAGGCATGCATAAAGGGATAGAAGATGGTCTGGCGCCAAGCGGCACCGCCCGTTTCCGTCATAATGGGGGCGATCACATTAACTAATTGGGCCTGACAGGCAATCTTCACCCGATCGGCACGCCGCAGCAGACTCATTAACATGCTACCCACCAAGAGGGCATCCTCTAGGGTATAGATATCCTCAAGCTGCGGAGGAGCAATGGACCAAGGCTCAATCTTACGATCCGCCTCATTGGAATGGAACCAAACATTCCATTCGTCGAAGGATAGGTGAATTTCCTTATTGCTTTTCTTTTTTGCCTTAACATAATCGCAGATGGCGATGACGGAATGAATAAACTGATCCATATCCAAGGAACTGGCTAGGAAATTGGCCGTATCCTGATCACGATTACCATAATAGGTGTGGAGGGAAACATAATCCACCTCGTCATAGGTTAGATCAAGGACGGTGGCCTCCCATTCAGCGAAGGTGGGCATGCCCCGACCAGAACTACCACAGGCAACGAGCTCGATGCTGGGATCGATGCCCCGCATCACTTTGGCACTTTCTAAGGCTAGGCGTCCATACTCATAGGCGGTCTTGGCCCCAATCTGCCAAGGACCATCCATTTCGTTTCCGAGACACCATAGTTTAAAGTTATGGGGCTCCTTATATCCATGGGAGATCCTCAGATCGCTATAATAGGAACCACCTGGATGATTACAATACTCGATAAAGTTGCGAGCTGCATCGACGCCGCGGGTACCGAGGTTAATGGCCATCATCACCTCTGTGTTCACCTTTTTCGCCCAGCTGGCAAACTCATTGGTGCCAACCTCGTTGGTCTCGATGGTGCGCCAGGCCAGTTCCGTTCGGCGGGGACGCTCATGTTTAGGTCCCACACCATCTTCCCAGTTGTAACCGGAGACAAAATTGCCACCTGGGTAACGAACGATGGGTATTTGTAGTTCCTTAACAAGGGAAGCTACATCACCTCTAAAACCTTCTTCGTCAGCGGTGGGATGATCCGGTTCATAGATTCCACCATAAACTGCGCGTCCAAGATGTTCCACAAAGGAGCCATAAAGACGCGGATCCACCTCGCTAATCCGATAGTCTTTCTCCAAAATCATCTCTGCCTTACGAATCTCTTTCATGCCCTTCGCCTCCGTTTCTAAGATCGGGTTTTCCCAAAAGACAGCCGTCCGTCATCCAAACCAGCATTTCCCCTGGCCTGCGATTATCCCAGATATAATAAGGCACTGCCTTCATCTCAGTTGGAACTGCCTTTGGTACTACTGTTGTATACAAATCCTGCCCGCTGTTTTCCAGCCGATACCCCTTGGCCAAAATGGCAGGCACGCCCAGCTCTGGATCGAGAACCACACGAAAATCTGGTTCTGCCCCTAGGACAAGGGCTGGGAGATTAGGTCCGTTATCCACTTCTTCTAGGCAGTAGACGATAGGACCTCTTTGGAGAGCCACTCGCCCCACAGTTTCCCGCACCTTGGAATTGGCATAGACTCGTTCCACTGGCATAGGTAGCTTAAGTTCTACCGTATCGCCCTTTGCCCACTCACGCTTGAGAGTAAGGTAACCATGGTCTGGCACAGATACTTCCACCACCTGGCCATTGACCTTTACTTCAGGCTGTTTACACCAACCAGGCAAGCGAAGATGGAGGGCAAATTCTAAGCCTCCCTCAAGGTTCAGTTCCAGACGGACCTGTTCATCCCAGGGATACTCCGTTGCTTGGTTCAGCCTCACCTCATGTTCCCCCACTGTAAACTCCACTTCACTCTGGGCGAAAAAGTGTACATATAGACCATCCTGCCTGAAACTATAGAGATAGCGGTTGATGGAAGCGAGTAATCTGGCTAGGTTAGGGGGACAACAAGCACAGCGAAACCAGCCTTGGCGGGTGGTGGCAACATGGCGTTGATCTCGCCTAATTTGGTTCAAACTCGGAGATACCTCCAAGGGGTTTACATAAAAGAATCTGTCCCCTGCCACAGACATACCACTTAGGATCCCATTATATAAAGCCCTTTCCATCACGTCGGCATATTTCCCATGGGGAACGTTTTCGAGCATCCGCTGGCCAAAGAGAAACAATCCGATCGCGGCACAGGTTTCGGCATAAGCAGTATCGCTGGGAAGATCATAGTCTACGGTAAAACCCTCACCATGCTCTTGGGAGCCAATTCCCCCCGTTAGATACATGCGGCTCTCCACCACATTATTCCAAAGCCTCTCACAGACCGCCAAAAGCTCCCCATCATTGGTCTCTAGCGCTAGATCTGCGGCGGCAATTAAGAGGTACATAGCCCGCACCGAGTGGCCTTCCACCGTTTCTTGTTCCCCCAAGGGAAGGTGGGACTGACTATAATGGTAGGCCCATTGGCCCCATGGACTTGACATGGCCTCTCCCCGGGCTTTGGCTTCCAGCTCAAAGTAATGGGGCTTTCGGCCCCGCTCTTCCACAAAGAACCGGGCTAGGTTCAGGTGCCTGGGGTTACGTGTAATGCGATACAGCCGAATCAAAGCTAGCTCAATCTCTTCGTGTCCAGGATAACCCCGCTTTTTTCCCGGCTCGGGACCAAAGACAGAATCAATATGGTCCACAAGTTTACAGACAATCTGTAGCAACTTATCTTTACCTGTCGCTTCGTAATAGGCCACGGCCGCTTCAATCAAATGTCCTGCACAATAAAGTTCATGGTTCGCAGCCAGGTTTGTCCAGCGGTTTTGTGGCTCCACAACCGTGTAATAGGAGTTAAGATAGCCATCAGGTTGTTGAGCCCGGCCCAAAAGGTCGATGAGGCTATCAGCCTTAGACTCCCACTCGGGATCAGGATGACTCGCGAGCCGGTAAGCAACAGCCTCGAGCCATTTGGCCACATCACTGTCTTGAAAGACCATCCCGCGGTATTCCCCATTTTTTTCACCCGCCGCAATGAGCAAGTTCCCAATGGCATGGCTGGGTTCGGCACCAGGCAGCTCATCGTGTAAGGCCGCCCACTGATAGGGAATCATCGTTTCCCGCACTACCTCTTCGCTCTGGGCGAGAAGACCCGCCCTAAGCACCGTTCGTTTGATTGCCATCGTACTCGTCCTTTCCTCTTGGTTTTCCTAGCCCTTCACACTGCCCATGGTCATGCCCTCAATAAAGTACTTTTGGGCAGACAAGAAGAGGATTAAGATGGGGATAATGGAAAAACAGGAACCCGCGATCAAAATATCGTAGTTGTTGCCATAGGGGGTGAGAAGCGTATTGAGGCCAATGGCCAAGGTATACTTCTGTCCCGAGCGCAAAACAAGCATGGGCCACAAAAAGTTATTCCAACTATTGAGACCCACCAAAATGGCCATGGCAGACAGGGCCGGTTTCATTAAGGGCAGGACGAGACGGAGGAAGATGCCATATTCTGAGGCCCCGTCAACCCTTCCTGCATCCACAATATCCCGGGGAATCGACAAAAGAAATTGGCGAAAAAAGAAAATCGTAGTGGCATGGGCCAAGTAAGGTAGCATAATACCCCAGATACTATCGAGTAGTCCCATGGAACTCGCTTGAGCATACATGGGTAGCATGAGAATCTCAAAGGGAATCATTAAAACCAAGAGAACACAAGTAAAGAGCAAGTCGCGTCCCCTAAAACGATACATGGCAAAGCCATAACCTACCCAAGCACTCACGAACAAAGTCAACGTGGTCTGGACCACCGTAAGCACAACACTGTTCTTAAACCATAAAAGGTAGTCATGTGCTATATACGCCCCCGTTCTGGTGATTCCTGTAAAAAGATACCTGTAGTTGGCCAAGGACATCAAATCCCAATCGAGCTTGAGATTCAAACCATAACGAACCAGTTCCTCCCCTGGCTTGAAGGACGCGAGTACGATGGCATAAAAGGGGAGGAAGACAGCCAGAGAGAGCAGGGAGAAGAAGGTGACTAAGACAATCCGAGCCGCGAGATTATAGTTCCTTTTCTTAACCGGTTGCAACTCAGTCCCCCTCCTTTCCCAAAACCCCTGTGATACGGAGCTGTCCAAGGTTAATGGCCATAGCAACTGCAAGTAAGACTAGGCCTACCGCGGAAGCATAGCCCATGCGATTCTGTTCCCAACCTTGACGGTAAAGGTAGCCCACAATGGTCAGTCCGATATTCTTGGGAGAGCTATTGCCTGCCCAGAGCATGTAGCTCTCGGTAAACATGGCCAAACCCCCATAGATACTAATGGTCAGGACATAGATAATGGTTGGTTTGACCAGGGGTACAGAAATATGCCAAAACTTCTGCCACACATTAGCCCCATCGATCTCGGCAGACTCGTACATTTCAGGGGGAATACCCTTCAGCCCCGAAAGGTAATACAGCATATTTACACCTGTCCAGCGCCAAAGAGCCATCAAGACCATAGCCACAAAGCCCGTCTGACGTACTTTCAGCCACTTGATGGGACCAAGCCCGAAAAAGGCCCGGATGGTATTCATCAAAGACCCATCGACCTCACCAAACATCAGCCTGAAGATGGTTCCTGCAACCACCACACTAGTTACTACGGGTAAAAACAGGGTCGCCCGAAAAAACCCCCTCCCTACCATGCTCCGGCTGTTTAACATACAAGCGAAGGCTAAGGGAAGAGGAATGAGGAGAGCTAAGGTCCAAAAGGTGTACAGCACACTGTTGGTAATTGCTGTACGAAAGATTCGATCCCCCAGGAGGCGCTCGTAGTTCTTGAAGCCTACATTGGTGACCATACCGGGTAGAATCTCTTGAAAGCTCATCTGAATCGTAGTTAGCACGGGATAGATAAAGAAGATCAGAAACGTCAAGACAAAGGGTAGCACAAACACGTAGGGTGCTACCTTTTGGTTATAGAAGAAGTTCATCACATTTCGCATGCTGCGCCCCCCTTTGGATCGTTTGAGGGGGAGGACACAATGGTGCCCTCCCTTGGTTTCTTTGCCTTAGAAAATCTGATTTTCAATATTGTACTGTGCTTCTTCTAGGACCTCGGCAGGATCAAGCAGGTCTTCGAAGAGCTCGTTGAGCATCACCGTTGTCACATAGTCATTAATCGCGGGTGAAATGGAAGATGAGCGAACCATCACGATTTCATCCTTAATCTCGTTTAGCACATCAAAGACATTGTTGAGGAAATATTTGTTATAGGCATTATCGGGATTATGGGTCATCTCGGTTTTTGTCCAAAGGGCCGTATTACAAGGATCGAAACCTAAGTCTTCCCAAATCATCCGGTTACCCTCTTCGGATAACTTGGCGAAAGCCAACCATTCACTAGCGAGCTCAGGATCAGCAGCCGTTAAGGTAATGGCTGTACCTGTTCCCCCCAAACCTAAGGAACGGGGCATACCCTCTGCGAAAACTGGAACAGGAGCAATGGCCACCTTACCATCCATATTGGGAATTTCATCGAGATAACGGCTCATAAACCATTGAGGCATAATGACGCAAGCGATGAGGCCCTGATCAATCATGCCCTTACCGCCCTCTCGGTCTGGCTGGCCATCGGGACAGGTCGTGAGTAACCCTTCCTTCACCATGTCCTGCAAAGTGGTAACTGCCCGTAGCATCTCGGGCGTATCAATTTGCGGCTGGTCATCAGCAGAAACCAAGTCACTGCCTTGTTGGGCTAGCATAGCTGTGACAGTCCAGGCTGCACTGGTTTCTACAATCCCCATGAATTTATCGGGGTAGACCTCTTTAAGCTTCCGCCCAGCCTCAGCAAAATCGTCCCAGGTTCTAATCTCTCGATAGTCGACACCGGCCTCTTCTAAGATGTCTACATAGTAGTAAGCAACGGTGGCACCTACATGGGTAGGGGCACCATACATGTTTCCATTCCTGGCATAAATCTCAAGGCGTGAAGGAACGATGTCATTGACATAGGGTGCAAAGACATCATTAAGTACAACGAACTGGGGTACTCCCAGCATGAAATTGGGATACTTACTAATCTCAATATCTACAACATCAGGTGCTCCAACGCCCGATTGCAAAGCAATTTGGAGCTTGTTATGCATGTCCTCATAGGGAAGTACACTTGCCTCCAGTTCAATCTGGCGGTCTGGATTGAGGGCATTCCATTTTTCCGTCATCACTTGATAGAAACGGGCGTGCTGATGGACAAAGGTCCAGAGGGTTAACTTGGTTGAGTTAGCACTGACTAGACTTCCAGCTGCCAAAACAAACACCATGGTAACGAGTACTAAAGTGGCCAGTCTTTTCATCACTTGTCCTCCTTACAAAGTAGGCTAAGTAAAGCAAGCCAAGCACATGCTCCCACCACACCTCCCCTCTTACTCCCAGCATGTACCGGGCCATTTGCTTACTACTCTATTTCTATGCCTAGATGGACAAAGTAGACCTAGCTTATCCCCTCCCCACCAAAATCTTGGAGATAAAAAAACGCTGACTTGTGGATGTCCACCGGTCAGCGAAAATTTAGAAGTACGTTTTATTCAGTTGGAAGAAGTCCTGATACACAGGTGTATTTAAGTCTAAAGAGAGGGAGTCCCCTACCCAGGCGCTATCGCCGCCCATCAGTACAATCTGCCCAGCCCCGGCCCTCCGAGCGGCCTCGAGACCTAGGGGGGAGTCTTCCACCACCATACACTCCTGGG
>JAAYOK010000303.1 GCA_012520355.1 Bacillota bacterium
CGGTTTTGATTTTGGTAATTCACCCCTAGAGCACGTTGGTCACACCTACCAAGGGGGAAGTTTGGTATGCTCAACCACCAATGGCACCAGGGCAATTCAGGCGGCTCGGGGAGCCAAAGAGGTGCTCCTGGCCTCCATTCGTTCCGCCAAGGCTGTGGCAGACTATGCGCGCCAATCAGGGCTAGATCTTCTCTTCTTCCCAGCAGGACTAGAAGGCAAGTTTTCCTTAGAAGACACGTGGTGCGCAGGCCTCATTCTCAGTTACCTCAGGGGAAGTTCATTCGGCGATGGTGCCAAGACCGCACTTGCGCTCTTTGAGGCGGTGCCCCTCGTGGAGCTCAAGGAAAGTACACATGGCCAGCGTTTACAGGCTCTGGGTCTCCATGGGGATCTCGACTTTTGTTTGCAGAAAAACGCCAGCCATGGGGTGATCATCTGGGATCAGGAGACAGGTTGGGGATGTTTAGGGAGCTAACTCTAGCATTTGAGAGCTAAACTCGTTGTTTGGCTGAAATCAACCAAATGTGCTAGGTTTTGCGTAACGCAAAGACTTGCAAAATCTGGTCTGGTTGATTAATATATGGTATAGATTTAGCACTCACTCACAGTGAGTGCTAACAAGAGGATATTGAAGGGGGTACACGTAGTTGAACATTAAACCTTTAGGAGATCGCGTTGTCTTGAAAGTTTTGGAAGCTGAAGAAAAAACTGCAAGTGGTATCGTCTTACCTGACACCGCCAAAGAAAAACCCCAACAGGGTAAAGTGTTGGCAGTTGGCCCTGGCCGTTATGGCGAAGACGGCAAATTGATGCCCATGAGCGTCAAAGAAGGAGATACCGTTTTGTATGCCAAGTATGCTGGAACCGAAGTAAAATACGGCGGTGAAGAATTACTGATTCTCAAGGAATCTGATTTACTGGCAATTGTAGGATAATCAAACGAGGAAGGTGACTGATATGGCCAAAGAGTTACTTTTTCGGGAAGACGCCCGGAAAAAGCTAGAAAAAGGGGTAAATACCCTTGCTGATGCTGTAAAGATTACTCTAGGACCTAAGGGACGCAATGTTGTAATTGAGAAATCCTATGGTTCTCCCACCATTACCAATGATGGCGTAACCATCGCACGGGAGATCGAATTGGATGACCCATTTGAAAATCTCGGTGCCCAACTCGTTAAAGAAGTTGCAACCAAGACCAATGATATCGCAGGTGATGGTACAACAACTGGTACCGTTTTGGCCCAAGCCATTGTCCGTGAGGGCTTAAAGAACGTCGCTGCTGGCGCCAACCCCATCTTTATCAAAAGAGGTATTGAACAGGCTGTAGAAGCCATCGTAGCAGAAATCAAGGCTACTGCAAAACCCGTAGAAACTCGGGAAGCCATCTCCCAAGTGGCCTCCATTTCCGCCGGCGACACCAAAATTGGTGATCTCATCGCTGATGCTATGGAAAAAGTCGGCAAAGACGGCGTTATTACCGTGGAAGAATCCAATACTATTGGAACCACCCTTGATGTGGTAGAAGGTATGCAGTTTGATCGGGGTTATGTATCCCATTACATGGTTACCGATACCGATCGTATGGAAGCAGTCCTGGAGGATCCATATATCCTCATTACCGACAGGAAAATCAGCGCAATTGCTGACATCCTACCCATCCTCGAGAAGACGATGCAAGTGAGCAAGCCGCTTCTGATCATTGCTGAAGATGTAGAGGCAGAAGCTCTGGCAACTTTAGTACTTAACAAACTCAGAGGAACTCTAAATGTTGTGGCTGTCAAAGCCCCTGGCTTTGGTGACAGACGTAAGGCTATGCTCGACGACATCGCTGTTGTAACTGGTGGACAGCTCGTCAGTGAAGAAGTTGGCTTGAAGCTTGAGAACACCACCATTGAAATGCTTGGTCAAGCACGTCAAGTGATTGTAACCAAAGAAGACACCACCATCGTTGATGGTCGCGGTAAGTCTGATGCAATCGCTGCCCGTATCCAACAGATTCGGACCGAAATTGAAGATTCCACAAGCGACTATGATATTGAGAAGCTACAAGAGCGTTTGGCTAAACTCTCTGGTGGCGTAGCTGTCATCCAAGTGGGTGCACCTACCGAAACCGAACTTAAAGAGAGAAAGCATCGCATTGAAGACGCCCTCTCTGCAACTCGTGCAGCTGTAGAGGAAGGTATTGTGGCCGGTGGCGGAACAATGTTGATTGACGCCCTTGGCGCACTGGACAACTTGAACCTCTCTGGTGATGAGGCTACCGGTGTTTCCATCATCCGTCGTGCCCTTGAGGAACCTGTGAAGATGATTGCGAACAACGCTGGTGTTGAAGGTGCCATTGTTGCCGAGAAGGTTAAGAACGCACCTAAGGGTATTGGCTTTGACGTTCTTACCGAAGACTATGTCGACATGGTTGCAAAGGGTATTATTGACCCAGCCATGGTAACGAGAAGCGCTCTCCAAAACGCTGCTTCCATCGGTGCTATGATCCTGACTACTGAAGTCTTGATTGTAGATGAGCCAGTGGATGAGCCTGCAATGCCTGGCGGTGGCATGGGTGGCATGGGCGGAATGGGCGGCATGATGTAAGTAAGAAGCAAATCGAGCCTCATGTGAAGCATGGGGATCTAGGGACTGTTGTGAGATGAACGTTGTTTCGTTCATTTTGCAGCAGTCCCATTTTAAGTTAACACCGCATTTACAAGGGGAATCTACTGGCCGTGGCGAAAAGAGTACTTACGAAAATCGGAGGTGGTAGTGGTTTGCAGGTTGAAGTAATGCTGAGTGCAGAGGACATAGCGAAGCGGGTTCGGGAACTTGGTGAGGAGATTAGTCGGGATTTTGTCGATAAGGATCTTGTTGTAGTGGGTATTCTAAAAGGGGCCGTGATCTTTATGAGTGACTTAGTCCGAGAGATCAAAGTTCCCCTGGAAATCGATTTCATGGCCACATCCAGTTATGGCGCGTCCACGAAGAGTTCAGGTGTGGTTCAGCTCCTCAAGGACCTGGATACAGCTATCGAAGGTCGGGATGTATTGGTTGTGGAGGATATTATCGATTCGGGCCTAACGTTGTCATATTTATCACAATTACTTCAGTCCCGTAAACCAGCCAGTGTTAGGACAGCCGTCTTGCTGGACAAACCTGATCGCCGGCAGACAGACTTGGTCCCAGATTATGTAGGATTTTCCATTCCCGATAAGTTCGTCATTGGCTATGGTTTAGACTTCAACCATAAGTATCGGGAGCTACCCTACATCGGTGTTGTAACGGAATGAAATGGGGGGGCCTAACTGTGAAACGCATGTTAGTGGTAGATTTCGGCTCTGATCAGACCCAAGATATAGCACGAAAGGTGCGTGAGCTTGGGGTCTATAGCGAGATCGCTCCCGCCTCCGCCCTAGATTCAGAACTGAGAGCTGGTAGACTCTGGGGTATCATTCCTGTGGGTAGCGTTCCTAGCCAAACATTCGAAGAGCTCGCTCAAGTTGGAGTGCCCTTTTTTCGCTCTGGGGATCTTGTAGACTTCGTACAGAGTACGTGTAGTGAAAGAGATTGGAACATGGAGGCCTTTCTCGA
>JAAYOK010000304.1 GCA_012520355.1 Bacillota bacterium
ATTGACGAAATTCCCGCGAAACAATCGTTTTCGCGGGAAGGTTTTTTTTTGCATGTAGAGAAAGAGGTATCATGAAGATATTAACAAACATTATGGCAGTGAGGTGGGGAGAAGTAAAATGAAAGCAAAAACGCTTGTCCTAGGAGTCATAGGATCCGATGTCCATGCCGTTGGCAATAAGATCCTAGAAATTTCCTTTAAGGAAGCAGGATTTGAGGTAGTGAATTTAGGAGTGTTGGTGTCACAGAAAGAATTCGTCGAAGCTGCTGTCGAAACGAACGCGGATGCAATTATGGTGTCGTCCCTCTATGGCCATGGAGAGATCGATGTCAGAGGCTTGCGAGAAGCGTTGATCGAAGCGGGCATTGGCGATATTTTAATGTATATCGGCGGATATTTAGTTGTCGGTAGTCAAGAATGGGCTGAAGTGGAGGCCAAGTTTAGAAATCTGGGCTTTGACCGAGTCTATCCTCCTAGTACGTTACCAGAAGACTTCATTCCAACCTTGAAGAGCGATCTCGGTATGTTGTAATGGAGGGTTATGCATGAACGAAGTGATGGTCTTAGTGGACATAGGGAGCACGTTCACGAAAGTAACAGCTGTTAACACAGAAAAGAGGCTGATTCAGGCGCGTTCGAGTGCACCCACAACGCCTTTAGACGTAAGTATCGGTTTACAGAACGCCTTAGAAGGATTGAATCTGACCAGTCGTGAGCTTAAGCCCGCCCAGGTGTTGGCTTGTTCAAGTGCTGCTGGTGGACTTCGGATGGTTGCCATTGGCCTCGTTGAAGACCTGACGGCTAAAGCTGCTAAACAAGCGGCTTTGGGAGCAGGAGCCAGAGTCCTGAAGACATATTCTTTTCAGTTGACGGAAGAGGATCGCACAGAAATCATTGCTCTAAGGCCTGATATTATTCTTTTAGCTGGTGGCACAGATGGCGGTAATACCGAGAACATCCTTCATAATGCTAAAGTACTGGCATCACTACCGGAGCCTGTTCCTGTGGTCATCGCAGGCAACCGCTCTGTGGCCCAAGAAGTAGCACGGACCTTTCCAGCATCGTTTAGCACCTCGATTGCGGCCAATGTGATGCCCCAGATAGGTAAGCTACAGGTAGAACCGGCCCGAGAGGCAATTCGTAAGGTCTTTATGGAGAAAATCATTTACGCTAAGGGTTTGACCAAGGCCAGCCGGTTGATTCATGGTATCTTTATGCCTACTCCTGCGGCTGTTTTGCGCGCTGGTCAATTATTGAGCGAGGGCACTGCAACCAGGAAGGGCTGGGGTGATCTGGTCATTGTTGATGTGGGTGGTGCAACCACCGATGTACACTCTTTAGGAGACGGTATGCCTACGAAAGCGGGAGTGGTGGTGCGAGGCTTACCAGAACCCTTTGCAAAACGCACTGTAGAAGGGGATTTGGGTGTGCGGGTTAGTGTTGTCTCCCTAACAGAAGCGGTGACATTGAGGGGCATGGCAGAAGCAACGGGCTGGTCGGAGGAAAGGGTAGAAGCTCGGGTGAGACTTCTTAACGATCAGCCGGAGACATTGCCAAGAGATTCTGAAGAAGTGTTTTTTGATCAGGTACTAGGCTACCAAGCTGTGCGGCTTGGTGTGGGTCGCCATGTGGGTCTCCTCTCTGAGCTTTACACACCTTCAGGACTCGTATGGATTCAAGATGGTAAGGATCTTTCCAAGGTAAGTAGGGTGATTGGTACAGGTGGGGTACTCATTAACAGTGAAGATCCCTTAAGTATGCTTGAAGGTGCCCAGCCAAGCGAGGTATCCAGTCTCGAATTGAGACCCGAAGACCCCGATTATTTCTTGGATGGTGACTATATTTTGGCTGCCATGGGTTTGTTAGCCCAGGAAAACCCAGATGTAGCCTTGACAGTCTTACAGAATTCTCTAAGTGAACACGAGCTTTCAAGGAGGGACATGTAGTTGGCGGAGATTAGACATGACATGTTAGATTGGAATGAACTGCAGGAAGAACGGAGCGCGGTGTTGGCCGGTTGGCCTACAGGCCGGGATGTGGATCTGGCCGATGGTATTCGCTTTCACCAGAGCCTCCCCAGCGAACTGAACTTTGGTGTTCGCCTGCTTCAAGCAAAAGAGCAAGGTCAGACCTTGGCCCAGCCCCGAGCAGGTGTGGCCGAACTGAGAAGCCATCAAGAACTCTTGCTCTTTCTGCAAAATGAGGGTGGGGCAGACCTATTGCCCACCACCATCGATTCCTATACCAGACAGAATCGCTATGAAGAGGCAGAAAAGGGATTAGAGGAGAGTGTTCGAGAAGGACGTTCGCTCCTAAACGGCTTTCCTGCCGTCAATCATGGTGTGGCGAACTGTCGCAGTTTGGTAGAGTCTCTCTCGGTACCGGTCCAAGTACGGCATGGCACCCCCGATGCACGCCTTTTAGCCGAAATTACGTTGGCTGCAGGTTTTACAGCCTACGAGGGCGGTGGCCTTTCTTACAATATTCCTTATGCTAAGCGAGTTCCCCTTGATAAGAGTATCCGTGATTGGCAGTATGTGGATCGACTCGTCGGTTATTATGAAGAGCAGGGTGTAACAATCAATCGGGAGCCTTTTGGTCCCTTAACAGGAACTTTGGTGTCTCCTTGTGTGTCCCATAGTGTAGCAGTGATTGAGGCCATCTTAGCGGCCAAGCAAGGAGTTAAGAATATTACCCTCGGTTATGGTCAGTGCGGCAATTTGACCCAAGATGTGGCCGCTCTGCAAACGCTCACGATTTTAGCCGAAGAATATCTGCGGCAAGAGGGTCTTGATGATGTAGACATCACCACAGTCTTCCATCAGTGGATGGGTGGTTTCCCTGCTGACGAAGCCAAGGCCTTCGGCGTCATTTCTTTAGGTGGCATGACAGCTGCTCTTGGTAAAGCCACCAAAGTCATTGTGAAGACAACCCATGAAGCTCTGGGTATCCCCACGAAGGAGGCGAATGCGCAGGGTATCCGGGCCACCAAGCAGGTTCTGAACATGCTCAGTGACCAAGTTTACCCAGAGAATCCACTCCTAGCTGAGGAGCGGGAAATAATCCTGCAAGAAACCCGCCTAATTCTTGATAAGACCCTTGAACTAGGTGAGGGAGATTGGGCCCAAGGTGCCATCCGAGCTTTTGCCGCTGGAGTCATCGATGTGCCATTCGCTCCAAGTTCGTTTAATGCAGGTAGAACCATGCCTGCCCGTGATAATGACGGGGCTGTCCGTTTCTTATCATGGGGTAACCTACCTTTCACCAAGGATATTCAAGACTTCCATCGAGCCAAGTTAGCCGAACGCGGTAAGGCTGAAGGCCGCAACCCGAATTTCCAGATGGTGATCGATGATATTTATGCTATTGGGCAAGGCAGACTAATTGGACGTCCTCGTTAGGATAGGAGATGATGAGTTTGACTGAAATAAGAGTCTTGTCGCCGACTGCGATTCTAGGCTACGGTTTTCCCGTTGCGTCCTTCGAAGCTGGTTTAGCTCGGGATCCTCATGTCATCGCAGTAGATGCAGGTTCCACGGATCCTGGGCCCTACTATCTTGGCTCCGGTGAATCCTTTACACAGCGTTCTGCAGTCAAGAGGGACTTACGTTACATGATTGATGCAAGCTTGAAACGGAACATCCCCCTGATTATTGGTACTGCAGGCGGTAGTGGCGCACAGCCTCATGTTGACTGGAATCTTGCCATTATCGAAGAAATTTTGGCTGAGCTAAAACAAGAGGCCAAGATTGCCGTGATTTACAGTGACATTAATCGAGACTTTCTCCTCGAAGAGTTGAGAAACGGAAGAGTAAAACCCCTGGGACCGGTAGCAGAGTTGACAGAAGAAGATATTCTTGCCTGCACGAATGTGGTAGCCCAGATGGGTCTCGAACCAATTATGGAAGCCCTCGAACAAGGGGCAGACATCATTCTTGCCGGTCGTGCCTATGACCCTACTGTTTTTGCTGCCTTACCTGTCCTAAAGGGTTTCGACATGGCACTGGCGCTCCATATGGGTAAGATTTTGGAATGTGCCGCGATTGCAGCGAACCCCGGTAGTGGAAGTGATTGCCTCATGGGAACACTGGGGACAGATTCGTTTATTCTTGAGGCTTTGAATCCAGAAAGAGAATGCACGAAATTGTCCGTGGCCGCTCACACCCTCTATGAAAAGAGCAATCCATATTCCCTGCCTGGACCAGGCGGAGCCCTCGATCTGCATGAAACCACCTTTGAGCAGTTACCTGGCGGCAGAGTCAAGGTTTCTGGCACCAAATTCGTGCCAACGGAAGGATACTTCCTCAAACTCGAGGGTGCAAGTCTCATTGGTTATCGGACGATTAGTGTTTCTGGGGTCAGAGACCCGATTATGATTAGTCAAATTGATACCATTATTGAGCGCGTCAAAGAACGGGTAGCCGACAACTTCCAAGAGCTGAAGGACTATCAACTCCATGTCCATTGTTATGGTAAAAATGGCGTCATGGGTGAACTGGAACCTCATCCAGAGCCAGGGCATGAACTAGGCCTGGTGATTGAGGCTGTGGCCCCTACCCAAGAGATCGCCGATACGATTTGTAGCTTTGCCCGATCTACCATGCTTCACTATGGCTATCCTGGTCGTAAGGCCACCGCTGGCAATTTGGCGTTTCCTTATTCACCTTCGGATGTGTCTGCTGGAGCGGTCTATCGATTCAGTCTCTATCATCTTCTCCAGGTTGATGATCCTAAGAGCCTTTTTCCAGTGAGAATGGGGAGGAGCGGCGTATGAGATATGTAAAGGATGTTGCTTTGGTGATCCGCAGCAAAAATGCGGGTCCTTACGAACTCACCTTTGACCTGATGTTTCCGAGTGAAGAGGTTTATCATGAAGTGAAGGATGCCATCACCAAGGAAAAGGTTGCGGCTTTGTATAAGATCGATGAGAGTAAAGTGTTGTCCATCATTCATTTTGCTCCCGCGTATGCAGTAAAAGTTACGATTGTTCGTCCCAGACCATCTGGTGATCTGGGAGAAACAGATGTTTACGGTGCACAGCAACATGCACCACTGTTCGAACTAACATACTAATTAAAGGAGTGCTTTTACTTGAAGATTAAAGAAGTCATTTTATCCAAGGGACTCACTGGTTTTTATTTTGATGACCAAAAGGCCATTCGTAAAGGGAATTATGTGGAAAATGGTCTAACGTATGATGGGGAGGCCCTAACCCCTGGTTTCACCAATATCCGCCAAGCGGGAGAAAGTGTATCGGTGCAGCTTCTTCTGGAAGATGGTCAAGTGGCCTACGGTGA
>JAAYOK010000049.1 GCA_012520355.1 Bacillota bacterium
GCATAATACCAGAACTTACATTTCAAGCTGATTGTCCAATCCTGTTATAATAGGACACGGTATATAACTAAAATATCTAGGAGGAAATCAGCTTGAAACGAATTCTGTTGCTTAGCCTGATCTGTGTTCTCTTTGTGGCGCCCATAACTGAAGCCTCATGGGGCTGGTGGGCTCCCGTTCAACCAAATATTCAGCCCCCTGCGTGGAACCAGCCGAGCTGGCCAAGTCCGAACCCAACTCCGAACCCAACCCCTCGTCCTCAGCCAGAACCGACACCGACTCCGAGTCCAAATCCGGGAAGTCCTATTTTACCATCGCAACCGAGCAATCCCGGAACCAAAGTTCCCTTGCCCAGCTCATCGTTGAGTAGTGATGAGCAAACTTTAATCAACCAGGTGAATCAGGAAAGGGCAGAAAATGGCTTGCAGGCATTACAGATTGACTATAGTTTAGTAGCACTAGCCAAGCAAAAGAGCCATGATATGGCCGTTAACAACTACTTTTCTCATGTATCACCGACCTTGGGTACGGTGTATACGATGTTAGATCGGGCCGGCGTGAGCTATTCCAGAGCAGGCGAGAACATCGCACGCACAGGTAGCGTCGCTCGAGCTCATCCCCTATTCATGAACAGCGCAGGCCATCGGGCCAATATCCTACACTCTGGTTACACCCATATCGGTGTAGGTATCGTCAAACAGGGGACAAGCTATCATGTCACGCAGATCTTTATCAGAAAATAGATGTCCGAAGCCCCCTTATGGGGGTTTTTTTCTAGAACAAACTGACCAAGGCCACCTGGATGAATCCAATCAGAAAGCCTAGGATCGCTCCGAATAGTTCAATGTAGCGCAGTTCGTTTTTAGCCACTTTGAGGACTAACTCTTCCAAGTAGATTAAATCGAAGGACGCGATCTTATCCTCCACAAACTTGCTGAGGAGTCTTTGTTCCTGCAATTCTTGACTGAGACTATCACCGAGCTGAGCAAAGAGACTTTCGATTTCAGAGTTCACCATGTCTTCAAGATAGTAACGGATTTTCTCTTCGGCATGTTCCAGAAGGAAGCGGGGTAAGAATCGATGAATTTTGGCTGCTAGATTATTAGCAATGATCCCTGCCACCCGTGTTCTGGTTTTTTCGGTGTTCACTGCTGCAATGAGTTCATCCATGGGCAATAAGTCGTCTTGCAGCACCTCGCCAATGCTCCGAGCAATTTCTAATCGGCGTTTGGGGAGAACGCCCAAGAGTTCAAAACCAAGAATGCGGATGGGTTTACGAGGTCGAAAAAGCATGCGAATGGCGATTACATTTGTACCCCATCCAATGATCGCAGCTACAATAGGTAATGAAATGAGTTCCAGGTTCATACAAATCCCCCTTGCTTCTTGTCATGAGGCTGTCCTCAGTATATCTAACTCGTCTCGAAAATCAACAGGATTTGCCACATCAGGCTCGAAGATTATGGCAAGGGGGGGATCTATTTGACGCAGTGGAAGATACTCACATTCCTGGCAATCTGTGTCGCCTTATTATGGGAGACACGCCCCGCTTATACCCTCGCTTATCTCTTTCTTTTTCTTTTCCTCGCCCTTCCAGCTTGGCAACGGAAGAGGGTCAAGGACGTACAGGTGAGACGCTCCTCTGAAGAGTTTTATCTATTCCCAGGCGATTCTCGTTCTCTCGGACTGCAAGTGACTAACCCTACCCGTCTTTCGTTTGCTTGGTTCTCCGTTTCGGACCGCATCCCTGCGAGTCTGCGTACTGGTCATGCCCCTCAAAAGAAGGTCTTTGCTCTTGCTCCCCATGCCTATCACGACATACAATTCCAAATTACTGCTCGGGAGCGGGGGGTCTATCGTCTCGGTCCATTGGATGTTGCCGTAGGCGACTTTTTCGGGATCAGAACCCAGCAGTTTCAAATCGACGAAGAGAAAACAGTCATTGTCTTTCCCAATGTCCATCACCTCAGTGAACTAGCTTTACCTGCCCGTCTCTCCCTCGGCAATTTCAAGGCACTTCAGCGAATCAACCCGGACCCGACGCGTCTAGCTGGTCTACGCCCCTACCAAGACGGGGACCCGCTCCGCCATATCCACTGGCCCGCCACCGCACGGGCACAAGCTCTCCAGGTTAAACAGTTTGAACACACCGTAACCGCTACCTGTGTGCTCTTTCTTGATTTGCATCAGAAGAGCTACGAGGTCTCTAGGTTTTATGTCCACACCGAACTTGCCATTACTACCGCGGCCTCTTTGGCGACGGAGATCATACAACGGGGTGAAGCCTGCGGCTTAGTATCCAACGCCGCCCTCATGGAGTACTTGCCAGACGCGCTGAACTCTCACCAGGTTCAGGGTCGAGTTCAAGTACCTCCTCGCCAGGGATTAGCCCAATTGACGCAGATCTTGACGATCTTGGCAGGTGTGGAGACCCAAGCTGAACAGGATTTTCTCGGGCTCCTTCGGGAAAGCACCTACAGGCTCGGGGGTGCCACAATTCTTCTGTGGATTGTAGCGAAAGATACCCCAGAGATTGTAAGAGAGGCTTGGACACTGGTTAGGCAGGGTCGTCAAATCCAGATTTTTGTCATCGGTGAAGTGCTACATCCAGAGCTTTTGGCGAGTCCTCCAGGTTCTTCCCTACAAGTATTCTCTGTTGCCAGGGGAGGTGCCAGGGCATGAAACTCAAAGGTCTTCTACCTGCTTTGGCAGCCGTCTTCAGTTTTGCGGTTGTCGCCACCTGGAGCCGCTACATAGGCTTACTTTTCCCTGCCATGACCATTCCATTCTGGTTGCTACTCTTCATGTTGTTTGCGGCTCTAGAGAGCGCTTATTTTGCCACCTATTACCTGAATCGGCGCACACCCTTCCTCGTCCGTTTGCTTGAACTTGGACTTTTTCTCGGACCACTCTATGTTCTTACAGGGCGCGTCTACGAGGTGTTTATCATCTACAGCGCCTACGTCTTTGGAACCTGGCTACTGGCACGGGGTTATGGTTCGCAGCTGACTTATATGGAGCGGATAGCAGATTACCTGGGGGATCAAAGTGCCTCCACCGTGACTTGGGAGTATGAGTCCTTGGCAAACGAAGACCCCGATCTTAAGGTACCGCTCCGCTATTTTTGGTGGCGTTTGTATTTCTTTGGGGCTCTCATCGCTCTTTTCGCCATCATCTCCCACGCCACAGGAGTGGAAGTAAGGGGCGCAGATTCCGTCTATCTCCGGCTAT
This sequence comes from Bacillota bacterium, assembly GCA_012520355.1. GTDB lineage: Bacteria > Bacillota > Limnochordia > Darwinibacteriales > Darwinibacteriaceae > UBA5420. Next base: position 3,232 of record JAAYOK010000049.1, read on the forward strand.
TTGGTACTTTGGCTGCTCTGAGTGGCTTAGCCCTACAGACTGGCGCTTATCTCTTTCGTCTTCGAGTTCTTTGGTCCCACGCCCAAGCTGAGGTGAGTGGGGAGCTCAGTCAAATCTGGACTCGCCGAATTCTAACTCTACTACTCTGTGCGGTACTGGTGATGAATGTGGCGCCCGTGGATTACTGGCCAATTACAGCGACGCGCATCGCCCAGGTACTGCAAAATGTTTGGACTTGGGAACCAAGCCCTCCGCCCATTCCCGAGGAAGAAACGGACAAGACCACGGTTCAGAACGGCCAGGGTTTTCCCTACCCTGAAGAGATGGGCGCGGGTCCGTGGCAATTCTTTGTTGCCATCCTGATCTTTGTTTTTCTGGTCAGTCTAATCTTGGCTTTCCTTGTTATCTTGGGGTTTTTGCTCACTCATTTACTCGGAGCCGAACTGGAACGCCTGAAGGGCTTGCCCAGGCTTGCAGTGCAGGTTTATCGAGGCCTACAAAGAGCTGTGAGACAGCTTTGGCGGATGTTCTGCCAGATTAAAGCTTCGCTCCAGCTTCCACACCGCAAACGAGGGTTGACGGAATCTACGACTTCAACTGCGACAGTTTCTCATCGCGATACTCCCGTTTTAACCAATGTACGAGCCATGTTACGCCGTATCGCCAAAGAGGCAGGGCGAAGGGGCCTCAAATTTCACCCGCACCTAACGGCCAAGGAGTATGGAGAA
>JAAYOK010000305.1 GCA_012520355.1 Bacillota bacterium
ACACAGATCAGGCTAAGCAACAGAATTCGTTTCAAGCTGATTTCCTCCTAGATATTTTAGTTATATACCGTGTCCTATTATAACAGGATTGGACAATCAGCTTGAAATGTAAGTTCTGGTATTATGCTTTACCTTGGCTCCTACGGCTTACCTCCTGAATAATTTGTTGGATGGGAACACCACCGCGAAAAGCGATATCCCCGTCGATGATCACAAGCGGCAAGGGACCTTCCTGCTTCCAATGAGGCCTCGCTTCTCTGCTTCTTACGTCGAGAAAACGAACGTTAACCTGGGAACCAAATCCCCTTTTTACAGCTCGTTTCAGATAAATTACAGCCTCTCCCAGAGGCAGATTTTTTCTTCATCCTCCGCAGGATGACAGGATCGAGTTGCCTTTACCATACACAATAATCTCCACATCTAGCCCCCCAGTCTCCTGGTCTTGGACTAGTATATGTTCTAACCCCTTCTAAGGACCCTCACCCACAAAGGAACGGGTTTGTTTTTTTCCACCTCCTCCAGCGCTCCAAGGCGCAGGCGAGTTCGGGCCAATCCCTGCTCAACCTGGCTGATATTCTCATCCCACAGTTTCCCTTTTTGCTCCAAGCTCTGACTCAAACTCAGTAGACGGCGTTCCAAACGTTCAATCCTGGTGACGAGGGGAGTCAAATCAACCGGATCTGGTAATCTGAAGTCCCTTTGCCAGGAGGCCATCTCCTCTCGCACCTTTTCCCATTCCTGCAGAGTACGAAAAGCCTGCTCGACAAAGGCTGCCTGGAGCCTTTCTGCGGCATCATCCTTGGGCTTTGCTGGAGAGGCCTGAACTGGTTCCGGTGTTTCCTCTTTCGCCTGAATCTGCTCTGGAATCTGCTCTTGGATCTCCTCTTGAACATCCGAAGGACTAGGTTCAAGCACCTTGTCAGGGAGCTCTATTCTCGGCTCATAAACAGCAAGGGTTTGATACCCTTGGATTACCCAGGCATAATGATAGTCTTCGCGCTCTACTTCTCTGCGCTCCCGCCAAGACCCCAGAGGAGCCTGATAGAACGTCCCTTCCTCTCCCCAAAAAACGAACCATTCTTCTCCATCCAGGGTATAACCCACGCTAGAGACATGGCCTTGTCCTGAAGAGACCTGGCTCACCTTTGACCATTCTTGTTCCTTATGACGAACTTGGAGAATGTTCTTGTTTCTCTCTTCTTGCCAAAATAGATACAAGCGTTCTGGAGTTGGAACAAACTGCGGATAGCTAGCCTTTTCGTCCGAAAACTCCACAGCTCCACTCCAAAGCTTGCGCTTTAGATCAAAGACACGGTAGCGTAGTCTTTGGTCTGCATGCCCGCAGTAGACCAAGTGCATGTAACCATCATCATGCCAACTTGCGGTGTAACTAGAACGGTCGGCAAAAACGTTGATGGACACAGTCTGGGGAATACTCCAGGTCTCTTTGAATACATGATGCCTGAGTTGGACGCCATGGCCTATGGCTTGCTTCACAAAGTAAAAAAGATGAGTATTCCCGGCACCATCTCCGATCAGACGCCCACCACCAGCATAGGTCTGATCCAACTCCAGTCGCTCGCTCGTGAAGTCATCAGAGCCTCGAAAACACCAAGCGTAGGACTTGTTAACAAAACCCACAATCTGGATCATTTCCCCCTGAACTACAACTGCAAATTCATCCACACTCTCCTGTAACACCCGAGCCTTCCCCTGCATAGAGTGGATTACTAAAGAACCATCGCGCAGCTCGACACTTTCAAATTTTTCATGTTTGATCTTGATTAGCAAAGCCACACCTCCTCATAACTAAGGTATGCAGGAGCCTGGACATTCAGACATTTTCTTATGAGCTACGCACCGCATTTCACAGTTAGCATAGTATGGTTTAGAGAAAGGAGGGTTAAGTATGAATTGTGATTATGAACCCGATTTCGAGCGGGAGGTTATTTACGTCAACAAGGTCTACAATGAGTGTTCCATCATCGACTGCCCTACCTATCGCATCCCCATTCCTCCTACATTCCCGCTGGCAGTCAACATCGTTGACTGTGCTATTACCGACATTGTGGCTGAAGGCGTCATTGTCGGGAATGACGAGATCGACATCGTTGTCAACTTTGTGATGAATGTGGAGTATGACAGCAATGGAACCAGTCAGTTTATCCAACAGACTGCCCAGTACCGCCGCCGCGGGGTACGTCTCGAGGGTGCCGTGCCTGGAATGAATGTTGTGATCCTACCCCTAGTCCGTTGCTTATCTTGTCGTGCTGTTGATGGAGGAACAGTGATTGAGTGCGACGTAGGTATCTACCTAGTGATAAAAGCAGTCGCCTTAGTTCAGTTGGAAGTCTTGGGTCGCTTTGCCCCCGAACCACCAGAGTGTGAGCAGGTGTCTCCCATTGGCTGCGCAGAATGGTTCGAGCTGGCGGAGTCTGGTGCGTTCTGGCCTCCATTTCCACCACAGCCACAAAGAGAGCATCGGTAAGGAAAGCCCAAGTCCAGCGCTTAGCTGGATTTGGCTTTTCCCAGGTCAGGGACAACCTTAGGAAGGACGATCGTCTTGCGCATTTTGGTGACAACCCGTTTTTACAAAAATGGTCAGACTACGCATGTAACCGATCTCTGCTCTGAACTGATACGTCAAGGACATGAGGTCCTCTTGATCCTAACCCAGCTCCATGATCCGCCCTATACCAGCTATCTACAAAAGATGGAAATCCCCCATGTCACAACCACAGAGCTCGGAAGACTGCAAGCGTCCATCCATCGACTACTCCCCAGGCCCCACATCATTCATAATCATTCCGTGCACACCTTAAAACTGGCTGAAAGGTTGGGAGAACAGTTAGAGATCCCCCTGATCACAACCGTCCACTACCTAGATTTTGACCCTCAGCTCTTGAAGAAACAGGATGCTGTGGTTTTAATCAGTGGGGAAATGGAACAGAGCTTTGGGAAACTCGATGTCGCAAGTTTTGTTGTGGAAAATGGGGTTCCTGTACCGAAGGATGTTTCCCTCAGTCGTTCCTGGAACAAGAAGGCACTCTTTTTGGCCCAAGTGAACGCGACTAAGGAGAGAAACTTTCAGGCCATGACCGAAACCCTCCTAACCTGGGGCTGGAACATCCACAGTGCAGGAAACTGGAGATATC
>JAAYOK010000306.1 GCA_012520355.1 Bacillota bacterium
AACCGAGAATCCAAGCTCATTGGTGTGATCATTCCTCAGACTGGTTCCCGCAATACGCTCATGTTCGCCAACCCCTTCTACGGCGAATTTCTCAGCGCAGTGGAGCACGCCATTAGAGAACAAGGGTATCATGTACTACTTTCCGGAACTGGACCGAATCAAGACTACTCCCAGGTGGCCCAGATGCGCGAACTCGATGGCATTATCATTCTCGGTACCTATCCCTGTGATTTCTTGGATGAGATTAAAGAAACCGGCATTCCAGCCGTCTTGGTCGATGCCTATGTGGATGATTATTACTTCCACACCGTAGGTAACAACGACCGTTACGGGGGCTATATAGCAACGAAATACTTGATCGACAAAGGGCATCAGAAAATCGCCTTCATCTCTGAACAACTGCGAGAAAAGGGAGTTCACGAACAGAGATTCCAGGGTTATTGTGACGCACTCAAAGAGGCCGGTCTCCCTCTAAAAGAAGACTACTTGTACACCTGTGACGTCTCCTACGATAGCTGTTACAAACTAGCATCCGAATTCGTTCAGCGAAAGAACGGCGAAACAGCTGCCTTTGTCACCGCCGATATCATGGCCATGGGTTTGATCAATGGATTAACTGCCCTAGGCTGGTCCATCCCTGATGACTTATCGGTAATTGGATTTGACGACGTTCCTTTGGCAACCATGTGTTTGCCCAACATCACCACAGTGCGCCAAGACATTACCGCAAAAGGAACTACAGCAGCTGAGGTTGTCATTGAAGCAGTCAAGGGAATCCCAAAGCAGGACACAATTCTGCCCCTCCATGTGGTGGAGCGGGATAGCGTAAAACCGATAACCTAACCGAGGAGTGAGCCCATGCGACTGGTCCATATGCCCTGCGGAACCCATTACTTCAAAGACTTTGGTTATGAGAGGTATCCCTACCGTCCCCTCCTCGGAGAAGAAGTATTTGTACAACTCCTAGTGGAGGATGCCAGTGGCGACGTCAGGACCATTCTCACTTGGGAAGTCGATGGAACTGTCATGCCCGAAATATCAGGGGAAAGAGTCCTTCGTGACGGCGACGGTCGTTTGTACTTTAGGTTCTCCCTGGGAAGCTTTAAGCAATGTTCCCATATACAGTACAGATTTACGGTTCAAAGTGAGGATCAGCAGGCAACCTCCAAAGATTACTCCTTCAATGTCTTAAGCGAAGAGACCTTAGGAGCGCCAATCTCGCTCTTGAAAGGAGATTCCTGTGCCTATGCCGTCTTTGAGCGAATCATGATTGCCTTTGACTGGTCGAGCTCCCTTCGTGTCTACATACTTAGCCGCGACGCTGAGGTAAAAGGCACTGCTACCGATTCTATAAGAGAAAACTTGAATGAAGAAACCCTGCTTATTATTGAAACCACCCCATTTCTCTGGCAGGTGAAACGTTACACCGAAACTGTCACTGGCGCCAAAGGGGACTCCTACCGCATCCTAGTCGATGGAGAAGGTGTAGTGCACCGGGTCAGCTATACCCCAGAACTCACCTTTGAACACCTTGTGGGTCTTGGTGAGCGCTTCGATACCGTCGATCAAAAGGGTAACGATCTACTCTGCCGGGTTGTCGAACACTTCGCGCGCCAAGGCAAGAACAGTTACTTACCCA
>JAAYOK010000307.1 GCA_012520355.1 Bacillota bacterium
ATGCAAATTCATGAGCTCGCTGATCGTATGCCTGCCAATCTTTCCGGTGGACAACAGCAAAGGGTGGCTTTGGCTCGGGCGCTTTGCATTGAGCCAGATGTACTTTTGATGGACGAACCCCTCTCTAATCTGGATGCGAAGCTTAGGGTCGAAATGCGTAGTGTGATCAAAAATATCCAGCATACTGTGGGGATCACGACGATTTATGTCACCCACGATCAAGAAGAAGCCATGGCGGTTTCAGATCGCATTGCAGTGATGAACAAGGGTGTCATTCAGCATGTTGGCTCCCCCAAGAATATCTACCAGAGACCGGCGAACATTTTTGTGGCCACCTTTATTGGGCGCAGTAATATTGTGGAGGGAGAACTGGTGATCAAAAATGGTATCCCCCACCTGAAGCTGGACAATTACGAAGTAGCCATGCCTAATGTGAAGGAAGAGTATCGTACTCCGCAAAAAATTCAGGTCTCCATTCGCCCAGAAGAACTCGTGGTTAACCGCGGGGCCGGGGAAGGAATTCGCGCGGTCATTGAGGATAGTACATTTCTTGGACTCAATACCCACTACTTCATGCGCATGAAGAACGGTTTACAGCTTGAGTCCATCCACGAATCTACCATCGATAGCATCATTGAACCTGGCACAGAAGTGTCCTTCACCGTGAAGGCAGAGAAGATTAACCTCTTTACGGCTGACGGGTCTATCAACATCCTTGAAGGTGTCCAGAATGATGCGGTGCCTTCCACAAACGCTGCTGGCCGTCGAGGTGTTGCGGTGTGATGGAGTTGAAGGGAGGGGTGTATGATGGGCAATAAGAAAAAATTCGATATGTGGACAGTGCTGTCCTTTACCGTACTTGGGTTGTTTGTACTCTTTTTACTCTACCCATTATGGGGTTTGCTTAGGCAGGCTGTGGTTAGTCCTAAGGGACAAGTGACGTTTGAGTATTTTACCCGGTTTTTCGAGTATCGCTATTACAGTAGTACCATTATTAACAGTCTCAAGGTTTCTTCAGCAATCACCATTGTAACGCTTATTTTGGGTATTCCCATATCGTATTTTTACTCTTTCTATCAGCTGAAGGGGGCCAAGATCTTATTTGTAGCCAGTCTACTTTGCGCCATGTCTGCGCCCTTTATTGGAGCCTATTCGTGGGTCTTGCTCTTGGGACGTTCCGGTGTGATCACCAAGTTCTTTGCAGATTATTTGAATATCAACTTGGGAAGTATTTACGGTTTCAATGGTATCTTGTTTGTTCAAGCCCTGAAGTTATTCCCCTTGGTGTTCATTTACATGAACGGTGCCTTTAAGAGTATTGACAACTCCCTTATGGAAGCGTCAGCCAATATGGGTACTGTTGGACTAAAACGGTTCTTTACCGTCATTCTTAAGTTGGCTATGCCAACGATTTTAGCAGCATCATTAGTTGTCTTTATGCGGGCCTTTGCAGACTTTGGTACTCCACTTCTCATTGGGGAAGGGTACCGAACATTCCCAGTGGAGATTTACAATCAATACTTAGGGGATCACGGGCGAGACTATAACTTCGCGGCTGCCATTAGTGTGATTGCCGTAGTCTTGACCTCGGCCGTATTCCTTTTGCAGAAATGGGCAACCAGTCGTTACGACTTTTCCATTAGCGCTATGAATCCTGTGGAGAAGAAGAAGGCGAAGGGAATTATGGGCATTTTGATGCATCTTTATGCCTATATCTTGGTTGGCGTGGCTTTCTTGCCCCAAGCCTATATCGTCTATCTTTCCTTCCGCAACTCCGATTTGGCAGTCTTTCTCCCTGGTTATTCATTGAATAGCTATCGGATGGCGGCCGATCGTTTACTGGGTCGTTCCATATATAACACCTTGGTGCTCGGAGCAGGTACTCTGGCCATCATCATTGTTGTGGCCATTATCATTGCCTATCTGGTTGTGAGGCGTAGGAGTCTGCTCAATAACTTTATCGATACCTTGTCCATGATTCCCTATGTCTTGCCCGGTTCCGTCATCGGCATTGCCCTGGTCATTGCCTTTAGTGACCGTCCCTTTGCACTGACGGGAACGGCTGCAGTCATGATTATCGCCTGGACCATTCGGCGGATGCCTTATACGATCCGCTCGGCCACTGCGACTTTGCAACTGATACCTATGAATGTGGAGGAAGCTGCCGCAAGTTTGGGTACGTCAAAGCCTAAGACATTTGCCAGAATTACGGTACCCATGATGCGCAATGGAATCGTCTCCGGTGCCATCCTGAGCTGGATTACCATTGTCACGGAGCTTTCTAGCGCTATTATCCTCTACAATAACCGGACCATCACCCTGACCATGTCCACCTATGTGGCCATTTCTAGGGGGAATGATGGCTTAGCGGCCGCCTTTGCAGCCATCACCACAGTGGTCACCGCTCTTTCCATCATCATCTACTTGGCCGTGAGCAAATCGGAGGATGTTCAGATCTAAACGTAGAGTCGGTTTTGTATAGCTTTGCTATATGAAATAAAAAAAGAGACAAAAGGAGATGTTCAGATGAAACGCTATACGGTCTTATTGCTTGTCTTGGTTCTGTCTTTGTCGTTGCTCGTCCCTGGAATCGCATTAGGTTCTTCTGATTTCCGCAGTAACCTCGTTCTCTACTCGAGTATGACAGATAATGACTTGAACAACTTGGTCAAACTCTTTGGTCAAAAGTATCCTAACATCACAGTTGAAATCGTGAATGGTTCTGCTGGTGAACTCACATCCAGAATCAATGCTGAGAAGAACAGACCTCAAGGCGATATCATGTGGGGTGGTTTGAGTAACAGTGATGGCCACATGTACTCCGATCTCTTTGAGCATTGGCTGTCTGATCACGAAGATGAGATTTTGCCTGCTTATAAATCGCCCAATGGCTTCTACAACCTAAGCCATCTATCCACCATTGTTTTTGCCGTTAACACAGAGCTCGAAGCTGAGCTTGGCATGA
>JAAYOK010000308.1 GCA_012520355.1 Bacillota bacterium
CAGTGATCGTGAGTGTTCCTATTGTAATTGTCTATCCCTTTTTGCAGAAGTACTTCGTCCATGGCTTGACCCTGGGCGGCACCAAAGAATAAGAAGTAATGGAAAAAGCACCAATCGTAGTGGGTTGATTATGTCGCTTGTTGTTTATCGGGATCTGCCTGATCAAATCGCCATTCATTGGGATGGTTCGGGAAATCCGGATAATTTTGCACCAAAAGCACTGGCTGCCTTTGGTTTGCCCTTCCTGTTTGTGGCTATCAATCTTTTCTCTAAACTTAACTTGTTCAATGATCCAAGGCGCGCTTACACATCGCCGGTGATGCAGATGGCGATTGCTTGGTTGCCTCCTCTTCTGTCTCTGGTCTTGGTTTCCCTTACGCTTTTCATTGCCTTGGGTAAGGCCATTTCCATCACCCTTGTGGTCCCGGTCTTGCTCGGTCTTTTGCTGATTGTGGTAGGTAACTACCTGCCTAAGAATAGACAAAACTACACCATCGGTCTCAAGCTACCCTGGACCTTGGATGATCCCGACAACTGGAACAAGACCCATCGCTTGGCCGGCTATCTCTATATTCTCGCTGGACTTGTCCTAATTGGAGGAGCCTTCCTCTCTAGGGGCTTTCAGAAGGCTTTTGGGTTCACCCCAACCGTCTTAGTAGTGATTGCACTTGTCCTTGCCCCGCGTTTTTACTCCCTTTGGCTTTATAAAAGGACTCGTTAGTCGTTCGTATTCAGCGAGGTTATGGACTCGTAGAGCGACTCGAACTCTTTCTGGTTTTGCAGGAATGTATCAACCAGAAGGGGATCAAAATGACTTCCCTGACTGGAGCGAATGATCTCTATACTCTCTGCATGGGAGAAGGCATCCTTGTAAACTCGCTTGGAGCGAAGGGCGTCATACACATCACTAAGGGCCATAATTCTTGCGGCTAGTGGAATGGCCTCACCTTGTAGCCCTTGTAGATAGCCACTACCGTCCCATTTTTCGTGGTGATATAAGGCGATATCGATTCCCATCTTGAGGAACTCATTTTGCTTGTATTGCTCACTGACTTGGGAGAGGGTTTCGTAGCCAATTTGCACATGGGTCTTCATAATGGACCACTCGTCAGGGGTGAGTTTTCCGGGTTTGAGCAGAATTCCATCTGGGATCCCAACCTTGCCTATGTCATGCAGAGGGGCGGCCTTGTAGATGGTCTCGATGAAAGCATCCGTCACTTCCGCCGCATATTCAGGCCTAGACTGGAGCTTCTGGGCTAGCAAACGGCAGAAACTAGCCGTTCTTTCAATATGGGCTCCTGTATCATCATCCCTTGACTCCGAAAGTTTAATCAGAGCATAAATGGTGGCCATTTGGGATTCTGAGATTTCCTGCACCTTCTCTTCCACCATCTGCTCTAGGTGTTGGCTGTATCGTTCTAGTTCGTCCTCGAACTTCTTCAGCTCGGTCACATCTTGGATAGTTCCATAGAAGTGATCGAAGTTTCCTTGGTCATCGAATTTGGAGTGGAACCGCACGTGAACCCACTTGACTCTACCGTCCTTCATCAAGAGTCGATACCTGGTTGTCCATGATTTGTGGCTCGTGACCATCTGTTGAAACATTACCCTCACATCTGTCAGATCGTCAGGATGGACCGACGACAAAAACAGCTCTGACGAGGCCGTGACGGAACTGTCGATCTCCAAGATGTCATATGTTGACTGCGACCAGATCACACTGCCCGTACCAGGGTCTATGTCCCAGCGACCCAAAAGGGCAATCTCCTGTGCTTCCGCTAGTCTTTCTCGGCTTTGTGCTAGCTCTTGGTTGAGTTGTTCAACACGTCTAGCAATGGTTGCATGATCGAGAATCAAGGTGGTCAGTAGTTTGGTTTGGGCATGGTAATCCACTTCCCGCGCGAAGCTTTCTAAAGCGTAGATGCTACCTGGGGTATCTTCCCAACGACCAGTTGCTAATACATCTTGCATCTTGAGATATCGTTGGCTCATTCAGATTCCCCCGCCAAGACATAGTCAATACCCACATGTTCAAGGGAGTGTAAGTTCCTGATAATCGTTTTTATGTCTTCCTTATTTACAATCACGCAACCATGCTGAGGTGCGACTCGTTCAATGTCCAAGCCTTCGAGGACTTTGAGGGCGTTTTTCAGGGCCCTGTCGGAGGGCATGATGCGTTGGTGAAACTGTACCATTCCCCTAATCGGACACCTGTCCAGATGACTGTGACACATGTTAAGGTCTTGGCATCCTTGGCAAGCTTGATCGAGTTCCAGTAGCAAGGTCCATTTCGTGTCGAAGCTACCGAATAAATCGCTGGAAAAGAGGGTCTTGGTTTTTGTGTCATAGGTGACAAAGCTACCGGGTTGGTGGCAATAGGGTATGGCATAGAACTCGAGCCTTCGGCCAGTGGCGAACTCAAAATGACCGCCCAAATCCTTGAAGCAAAGTTTCTCTGTCTTGGGAGAGTAGTAGTGGATGAAGACATTGTTTTCCGCATGGGAAATGATTCGGAGCTCTTTATTGTCGATAATGGATTCAAACTGGGGTAAGCTACCGCACAAATCTGGATCATAGTGTTGGTAGATCAGCCGAGAAATTTGCGCTGGTTTAAGACCGGTTCTTAAGATCTTCAGCATGACGGTACTGAAGTCATCGCGGTTTCCAGCATCGATCAAGACCGCTTCATCACCCTCGATCATCAGATATGGATTACAATGGAGACCTCTGTTCTCGTCAGCATAACCCACCCAATAGATGCCGTCAGCAATACGGACAGGCTCTCTTTCTAGTTCCTCACGGTTGATAATCATTATTCTTCCTCCCGCTCTGTATCGTCGTCTAAGCACGATCCCCTAGGGGCGATCAGCACGCGTTGTGTCTATCATTTCACAGATCATTTATCTATGGGACTTCAGAAACCTGCATGAAACGCCGAGGATCTAGCAATATCTTGCTTTGATTTTTTTGTACCTCTTTGGCAAAAGGTGTTGACAGGGATTAATAACCATTGTATACTTAATACAATTAAAGTAAGGGTTATAGGAGCGGTGGTTTCAGATGCAAATATCGACAAACGAAATTAAACAGCGACTTTATAGCGATTTCGCCTCCATTTATCGGGCTTTTGGTGGATTTGTTGACTCGGGTAGGCTCTGGGATTTGTGCCTAGATGCCATTGGGGATGAAGTTTTGATGGGGCATATCGTGTTCTGTAATGACATCCATCAAATTCCACCTGTTCATACCTTCCTCAAGGTGATGGCAAGGGAAATCTCTTGGGAACTAACGGGAATGGAAAAACGTTCTTTAGGGGCGTTTTGGGGTTTTGTTTTTCGGTTCGTTTTTAACTACCAAAGACAAAAGAGCGTGACAGCCAGGGTAAACAGTATTAAGACAGCAACCTACTTTTTTGAACCACCAGGGCGTATTGAGATTATCAAGTGAGGAGAGTGGGCAGATGAAACTTGCTGAGGCCTTGATTCTACGGGCAGATCTAAAAAAGAGAATAGCTCAGGTTGAAACTCGGATGGCCGCTAACGTGAAGGTTCAAGAGGGTGATGATCCGGCTGAGGACGTTAACGTACTGATGACAGAGTACGAACGGCTCATGGCTCAGCTCGAAGAGCTGGTTGTCAGGATCAACAAAACGAATCATGCAATTGGCTTCGAAGATGGAACCATCGCAGACGCCATCGCTCAGCGGGATGCACTAAAGGCTAAGATTCGGGTCTTCCGAAACCTCCACGAAGAGGCCTCTGTCACTTATGATCGCTATAGTACCAAAGAGATTCGCTTAGTACGCTGCCTTGATGTGAAGGAGCTACAGAAGAAAATCGATGCCTTGGCCAAAACCTATCGAGAGCTTGATACCAAGATGCAAGGTCTTAATTGGACCGTGGACTTGTTGTAGAACATGGGGAGGTAGAACGTTAAAAGATGCGGCACTTGGCCCCACAAGAGG
>JAAYOK010000309.1 GCA_012520355.1 Bacillota bacterium
AGTCGTACTTATCTTTTTACTCAGGGTGGGAAGGGCTAAGGAGATTGCCGCAGGTGTGTTCAGTACTCTGAGTGGACCGGCGAATAAACGCTCACCCCTCCTCCTGCCAAGAATTTTTGTTGTGCTCTTACTCTTGCCGGTGGTTATGGGGATCCTGCAAAACATTGTAGGACCTGAACCCCAGATGATCCAGCCCATGAACTATGAGACGAAAATCGAGTTGGATCTCCAAACGATTAACGCTGATTCAACCATCTATCATACATTCGAAGTCTCTGAGCCAACAACCTTCGATTTCGTCTACTCCTTGACTACCCAGTCTGATGTCACGTTGCGTTTGCTGAACCTTCGTGGAGAACCCTTCGTGTTCAATAACAAGGACTCCGTGATCATGTATCAAGGAAACGAAAGTCTTCCCCTGGCATCCTTTTCTGGCTTCACGCTTCTCGAGGGCACCTATGCCTTAGAAGCTTCTGCAGGTAGTCAGGGGGCCCTCACTATGTATATTGATAGCAGAGAACCAGATGGAGGAGATTTACATTATGTAGATCTACTAGCCAAAGTTCAGGATGGAACCTTTACGGCCCAAAGTTACCAAGAGGAAGGATACACGCTGATCTATGAAGGTCTAGTCCCCCAGGGAACCGATGAGCTTCTTGCGACGTTTTCCGGTGGTGGACGGGGACGAACGATCTCAGCCTTTGTAGTTGGTTCCAGTGATGTCTCTCTTTTCTATGAAGCCGACGGAAAAACGCATACCCTCTTGGACGGTTTTCAAGCCACCATAGGTCGTGGTTTACCACCCCATCGTGGTCAGGGCGAAATTCGGGTGAAGACTTTGGAGGGAGAAGCGATCCTTTTCATTTATGTCCGCGAGGAGTGAAGTTATGTTTCATAAACTTGTCAAGCATCTTGGCAGGCCCGAGCTCTACGCTCCAAGTTCTGCCCCTTTTTGGGATGATGAACATATTTCTAGGGGGATGCTTGCAGCCCATCTTGATCCCCAATGGGACGCCGCATCGCGTAACCATGCATTTATCGATCAATCTGTGGAATGGATCTTTCGCCTCTTGCCACCTACGGACAATCCTCGCTTACTAGACCTGGGGTGTGGACCAGGTCTTTATGCCGAAAGGTTCTGCCGAAAAGGGTACCAAGTCACAGGAATAGATTTATCCAAGCGTTCCATTCACCATGCTCGCCAGAGCGCGGCCAAGCAAGGGCTAGAGATCACATACTGCAATCAAGATTATTTAGACCTGTCCTTGCAGGGCATGTTTGACATTGTTGTCCTCATCTATTGTGACTACGGCTGTCTGTCCGATAGCAGTCGGAAGAAGGTTCTTGCCAACGTGTACCAAGCTTTGCGACCCAACGGACATTTGATTTTAGATGTCTTTACTCCCTTACAACATGAAGGCAAGACCGAGACAACTACTTGGAGGTTCGAGCAAGAAGGCTACTGGAAGCCCGAACCCCATTTATGTCTACAATCGTTTCACCGCTACGATGAGAGTAACACCTTCTTGGATCAGTACATTGTAGTCACAGACAAGAAAATCGATTGCTACAACGTTTGGGACCATACATTTGAGGTAGAGGACCTACGCGGCGAGTTAAACGGTGCCGGCTTTAGTACTGTTGATATCTACGGAGACGTGGCCGGAGCAGAATACCAACCAGATAGCACAATCCTCTGTGCTGTAGCCAGAAAGGACACATGAAAGATGAACATTGAACTTATCCCGGTTGCTGTCGATGAAAAAGAAATCCTCCGCAATCTACTGGAGAAGTGCGATTATGAGTTTTCCCAGTATGATCAAAGAGATGTGAATGCTCTAGGTTTGTATGGTTATGACTACCTGGACTATTACTGGACAGAAGAAGACCGCCGCGCGTTCTTTATCAAAGTCGATCAAAAACTTGCGGGATTTGTTATGGTTAACACCTATCCAGAGGTCGTAGCTGAAACCGACTATACGATGGCGGAGTTTTTTGTTATGCACAAGTATCGCGGCAAGGGCGTCGGACGCTACGCTGCGTTTCAGGTCTTTGACATGTTCCCCGGCAAGTGGCAACTCAAGAGGCACCCCAAGAACTTGGGTTCAGTGCATTTTTGGAACAAGGTCATCCATGAATACACGAAGGGAAACCACCTCTATATACCAGGGCATCCACAGGCCGTATACGATGATGGTTCCCTTGGTGATGTCTTCATTTTCGCTTCTCCTGCGCAGGAAGGTGGTCTCAAGTGAGCAAAAAAGCTCTTAAGTCCTCTTGCTGGACGCTTTTTCTGACTCTGCTGCTCCTAGGCATTCCCAAGCTTGCTGGAGCCATTGCCGACAGTTTTGATTACGGAGTCATTGATCCAGACGGCGCCTTTGCCTGGTTATCTGTCCATCATCTGGCCCAAGCTGCTATGTTCTTGGTCATCATCATTGGGATTACGTGGTCTAGGCCATTAGATTTCCACTTGGGATGGGGAGATAGGAAAATCGGCAAGCAGTATGTCTTACGCTTCACCTGGATCTTCAGCCTGTATATGATCGGCTCCTATGTTTTGATCCTGCTGACAAAGTCCTTTCAGCCATTCCCTTACTCTCTGA
>JAAYOK010000050.1 GCA_012520355.1 Bacillota bacterium
CTGTCATCGAAGCTGGCCCGTGTACCGTAGTGCAAAAGAAGACGATGGAAAATGATCAGTATCTTGCAGTGCAACTCGGTTTTGGTGATCGACGGGAGAGGCTTTTTAACAAACCGGAAAGAGGACATTTTGCTAAGGCAGACGTCAAACCTCGCCGGTATTTACGGGAAATTCGTATTGGTGCAAATGATGATTTTGCCAATTTAAACGTTGGTGACTCGATTGACGTTAGCATTTTCACTGAAGGCGAGAAAGTTGACGTTACAGCCACCAGTAAAGGTAAGGGTTTCCAAGGTTCCATTAAGCGGCACAACCAGAGCCGTGGACCTTCGAGCCATGGTTCTCATTACCATCGCGGTGTTGGTTCTCTCAACGCAGTAGACCCAGCAAGAGTCTTTAAAGGACGCAAGCTTCCAG
Organism: Bacillota bacterium; assembly: GCA_012520355.1. Lineage (GTDB taxonomy): Bacteria > Bacillota > Limnochordia > Darwinibacteriales > Darwinibacteriaceae > UBA5420. The sequence continues at coordinate 418 of JAAYOK010000050.1, forward strand.
GTCGTATGGGTGGAGAACGGGTTACAACCCAGAATCTAGAGATTGTAAAAGTTGACAAAGACCGTAACCTCTTGCTCGTCAAGGGTTCCGTGCCAGGCATCAAAGGCAGCTTTGTCATCGTGAGAAATGCAGTAAAAGCTTAGAGTTTGAAGAAGAGAGGAGGCTGCAATCATGCCGAAAGTGGCCGTTTTCAATATGGAAGGCAAGCAGGTTGGTGAACTAGAACTCAATGATGCAATTTTCGGAGTCGAGATCAATCAGGACCTGATGCATAAAGTAGTTCTGAGTCAGTTGGCCAATGCCAGACAAGGCACCGTGGCCACCAAGAACAGGGGACTCGTGCGCGGAGGCGGACGTAAACCCTGGAGACAAAAGGGAACCGGGCGAGCACGCCAAGGCAGCACTCGTTCACCCCAATGGGTTGGTGGTGGGGTGGTCTTCGGACCAACTCCAAGAGATCATTCGTTCCGTCTGCCTAAGAAAGCACGCCGTGCAGCATTAAAGTCTGCCCTGAGTGCGAAGGTGGCAGCAGGCAACATCGTCGTTTTGGATCAGCTTACGGTGAACGAACCCAAGACCAAAGTGTTGGCGGGTATGTTCCAAGCTCTCGATGCCAAAAAGCCGTTGCTGGTTACTGCAGAGTGGGATAAGAATGTGGAGTTATCTGCAAGAAATATTCCTGGGGCAGTTGTGGCGAAGACTATGGGTTTGAACGTTTACGATATTCTCAACAGCCAGAAGTTGATTATGACGAAGGATGCAGTAGCTAAGTTAGAGGAGGTGCTTGTTTAATGGAAGCCAGAGATATTCTTAAACGACCAATCATAACAGAAAAAAGCACCGACTTGATGGCTGACAATAAGTACACCTTCGAAGTTGATATGCGGGCTAATAAAGTGCAGATCAAAGAAGCTGTAGAACAGATCTTCAAGGTCGAGGTTGAGAAAGTCAATACCCTCAAAGTTAAGGGCAAGTTACGTCGCATGGGACGCCATGAAGGGTACACATCGGATTGGAAAAAAGCCATTGTGACCCTGAAACCAGGCCAGAGCATTGAGGTATTTGGAGGATTTTAAGGAGGGACGGAAAAATGGCGATTAAGAAATATAAACCGACCACTCCGGGGCGTCGAAACATGACCGGTTACACCTTCGAGGAAATCACCAAGAAGGAGCCGGAGAAATCATTAGTAGTTTCTCTTAATTCAACCGGTGGACGTAATGCAGAGGGTCGCATTACTGCCCGTCATCGCGGTGGCGGACATAAACGTAAGTATCGTATTATCGATTTTAAGCGCAATAAAGATGGAATTCCAGCGAAAGTTGCTGCCATCGAGTATGATCCGAATCGCTCTGCAAGGATTGCCTTGTTGCACTATGTAGATGGAGAGAAGCGCTACATTTTGGCTCCTGTCGGTCTAAACGTGGGCGATCTAGTTGAGTCGGGTCCTGAGGCTGATGTGAAACCAGGTAACGCTATGCCACTGGCGAACATTCCTGTGGGTAGTGTTATTCACAACATCGAGCTACAACCAGGCAAGGGTGGCCAGATGGTCCGTTCAGCAGGTACTTCGGCACAGTTGATGGCTAAGGAAGGTTCCTACGCAACAGTACGTCTCCCTTCTGGAGAGTTCCGCATGGTATTGCAGGTTTGCCGGGCAACCATTGGTCAGATTGGAAACGTAGAGCACGAGAACATGGTTATTGGAAAAGCAGGACGCTCTAGATATTTGGGTAAGAGGCCACATGTTCGCGGTGTAGTCATGAATCCCGTTGATCATCCACATGGTGGTGGCGAGGGCAAAGCTCCTATCGGTCGTCCTGGACCGGTTACTCCATGGGGTAAACCCGCTCTAGGATCACGGACTCGTAAGAAGAAGGCAAGCGATAGTCTGATCGTAAGACGTCGTAAGAAGTAATGAAGGTTCTCTACGGGGAGGTGTAGGAATGAGTAGATCACTAAAAAAAGGTCCCTTTGCAGATGCCCATTTACTCAAGAAAGTCAGGGAGATGAATGACAAGGGCGAGAAGCGTGTCATTAAGACATGGTCAAGGCGCTCTACGATTTTCCCGGACATGGTTGGGCACACCATAGCAGTGCATGATGGGCGTAAGCATATTCCGGTATACATTACAGAAGAAATGGTCGGTCATAAGCTCGGTGAATTTGCCCCAACTCGGATGTTCCGTGGGCATGCCGGTGAAAGATCGTCGGGCCGATAAGCAGAACGGGGTGAGAAATAGTGGAAGCGAGAGCAATTGCTAGACATATTAGAATTTCACCACGCAAAGCGCGCCAAGTAATTGATTTAATCCGTGGTAAGGATGTGGAAGAAGCTTTGGCTATTCTTCAATTAACGCCAAAGGGAGGTTCTCCCATAGTTGAAAAAGTTGTGCGCAGCGCGGTAGCGAATGCGGAGAACAACTATGATATGGATGTTGATTCTTTGTACGTGGCTGAGTGCTATGTCGATCAAGGTCCAACTATGAAGAGAATCAGACCTAGAGCGAGAGGCATGGCTAATCGCATCCGTAAACGCACAAGTCATATTACTGTGATTTTGCGGGAAAAGGAGGAATAATTGCGTGGGTCAAAAAGTACACCCGGTAGGGTTTAGACTTGGAGTAGTCAAAGACTGGGACAGCAAATGGTACGCTAACAAGCTAGATTACGCTGACCTCTTACACGAAGACCTAGAGATTAAGCGCCTAATTAAGCAGCGTTTTTTCCAGTCAGGTATTGCCAAGACTGAGATCGAAAGAGCTGCCAATCGTGCTAAAGTCACGATTCATACAGGTCGCCCAGGTATGGTCATCGGTCGCGGTGGAACAGAGGTTGATAAGCTTCGGAAAGACTTGGAAGCTATGACCGGTCGCCAGGTTCAAGTAAACATTGTGGAGGTAAAAACTCCAGAGACAAATGCCCAGCTCGTAGCAGAAAGTATTGCTTTTGCGCTGGAAAGACGGATTTCGTTCCGTAGAGCCATGCGTCAAGCACAAACTAGAGCTATTCGTCTAGGGGCTCAAGGTATTAAAGTAATGTGTTCTGGTCGCCTTGGAGGCGCCGAGATTGCTCGGACAGAGTGGAATCCAGAAGGTTCCATTCCCCTGCATACTCTAAGGGCAGACATTGATTATGGGTTCGCAGAGGCGAACACAACATTTGGGAAGATTGGGGTTAAGGTATGGATTTACAATGGTGAAATCCTACCAGAGAGAGTGCCCCAGAAAAAGGCTGAAGGGGGCGAATAGGGATGCTTATTCCAAAGAGAGTAAAGTATCGTAGAGTTCACCGCGGTCGCATGACTGGCAAAGCCCAAAGAGGTTCTGAAGTCTCTTTTGGCGAGTTTGGCCTCCAAGCGCTAGAGCCCGGGTGGATCAAAAATACACAGATTGAAGCAGCCCGTATTGCCATGACCCGTCACATTCGGAGGGGTGGGAAAGTTTGGATTCGGATTTTCCCCGACAAACCCGTAACCCAGAAACCTGCTGAGACTCGGATGGGTTCCGGTAAGGGTGCTCCCGAACACTGGGTAGCTGTGGTAAGGCCAGGGCGGATTATGTTCGAGATTGGCGGCGTATCGGAAGAATTGGCTCGTGAGGCAATGCGCTTAGCTGCCCACAAGTTGCCAGTTAAGTGCAAGTTCGTATCTCGAGCTGTGGCAGGTGGTGACGCAAATGAAGGCTAAAGAGGTTCGTGATCTTTCTGTGAATGAACTTGAAGTGAAACTGGATGAGTTAAAAGAGGAGCTCTTTAACCTCAGGTTTCAGTTGGCTACGGGTCAATTAGATAATCCAATGCGGATCAGTGCTGTGCGGAAGGATATTGCACGGGTAAAGACTGTCATGCGCGAACGGGAGTTAGGCATTAAGCGAGCTTAAGAACTTCTAAAGATCCGGGAAGGGAGGAGCGCAGGTGGAAAACGAAAGAAATATGCGGCGGACTCGAGTAGGAGTAGTCGTTAGTGATAAGATGGATAAGACCGTTGTGGTCGCCGTAGAACAAACGGTGAGACATCCGCTCTATGGCAAGACGATGCGGAGGAATGCTACGTTTAAGGCCCACGATGAGCTTAATGAGTGCAGTATGGGCGATAGGGTACGGATTATGCAAACTCGGCCCATTAGCAAGCAAAAACGCTGGCGGGTAATGGAGATTATTGAAAAGGCCCGTTAGTTCAAGAATATAGCAAGGGAAGGAGGAGCTATGATGATCCAGCAAGAGAGTCGTTTGAAGGTCGCTGATAATACCGGTGCTAGAGAAATTCTTTGCATCCGTGTTCTTGGCGGTACAGGACGACGTTACGCTCGTGTAGGTGATGTGATCATTGCTACTGTTAAGCACGCGGCTCCTGGTGGCGTAGTGAAAAAAGGCGAGATCGTCAAAGCCGTCGTTGTTAGAACCAAGAAACAGTACGGACGTAAAGATGGTTCTTTCATTCGCTTTGATGAAAACGCAGCAGTAATTATAAATGACCAGAACAATCCAAGAGGGACTCGTATTTTCGGGCCAGTGGCCAGGGAATTACGGGAAAAAGATTTTATGAAGATCGTCTCTCTGGCTCCTGAAGTTCTCTAGTAGAAAGGAGGATGGGGAATGGCAAAAGTTCATGTGAAACGTGGAGATACGGTAGCCATACTTTCCGGCGACAGTC
>JAAYOK010000310.1 GCA_012520355.1 Bacillota bacterium
ACTTTGCCTATTTGTTGCGAAAATCGCGAGTATTCTTTAAAGCCCTTGCCCCACACTGGGCGGCTTTTTTTCCCCTGTTAATAATTTGACGTTCTGTAGGATTAAGGTGTATAATTAGGAAGGAATCTGATGGCTAATAGAGAAGGGATTCCTATGGAAAGAATGCCTGTCCTTTTGTTACAGGCTTAATTTTCAATATTATTCAAGGGGGAATAGTGAACTTATGCGTAAGATGACTGTTAATGGTAACTTCGCAGCTGCCCACGTGGCTTATGCCTTTAGTGACGTCGCAGCGATTTATCCCATTACTCCATCGTCCGATATGGGTGAATACTGCGATGAATGGGCCGCCCACGGACAAAAGAACATTTTTGGACGTCCTGTACGTGTTGCAGAACTCCAATCCGAAGCAGGGGCCGCCGGTGCGGTGCATGGCTCATTGGTCAGTGGAGCCTTTACCACCACTTTTACTGCTTCACAGGGACTGCTTCTAAAGATTCCTAACATGTACAAGATTGCCGGGGAGCTACTACCAGCTGTTTTCCATGTATCTGCACGCTCTGTGGCAGCTCATGCCCTTTCTATCTTTGGTGACCATTCAGACGTTATGGCTGCACGGCAGACCGGATTTGCCATGCTAGCCTCTTCCTCTGTCCAAGAAAACATGGATCTGGCCCTCGTCGCTCACCTAGCTACGATCAAAGCTCGGGTACCATTCGTCCATTTCTTTGACGGATTTAGAACCTCCCACGAGATTCAAAAAATCGATGTCATTGATTATGATGAAATGGCCAAGCTTGTAGATAAGGATGCAGTTGCAGCCTTTAGAGCCCGTGGTCTGAATCCTGAACATCCGGAGCTCAGAGGAACAGCTCAAAACCCAGATATTTACTTCCAGGGTCGCGAAGCTGCCAACCCATATTATTTAGCAGTACCTGAGATCGTCATCGAAACCATGAAGCAAGTTGGCGAGTTAACTGGCCGTCATTACAAGCCATTTGACTATGTAGGCGCCGAAGATGCAGAGCATATCATTGTTTCCATGGGTTCCAGCACTGACACCATTGAAGAGACCGTCAACTTCCTCAACGCCCAAGGTGCCAAATTGGGTCTAGTTAAGGTTCGTCTCTATCGTCCATTCTCTGCTAAACACTTGGTAGAAGTGATTCCTTCCACCGTTAAACGTGTCGCTGTTCTAGACCGCTGCAAAGAGCCCGGTTCTGTAGGTGAACCCCTCTATCTTGATGTTCAAGCTGCTCTCGTAGAGACAGGCCGGGATAGCATCGAAGTTGTAGGCGGACGCTATGGTCTCAGCTCGAAACAGTTTACACCTGCTATGGTAAAGGCTATCTTTGATAACTTGGCCCAGGCTACTCCCAAGAACCACTTTACCGTTGGTATCATTGATGATGTAACCAACACCTCCCTAGAGGTCAAAGAAGACTTAGATATCGCACCTAAGGGACTCTTTAGTGCCAAGTTCTATGGTCTAGGTTCTGATGGTACTGTTGGTGCCAACCAAAACAGCATCAAGATCATTGGTGACGAAACAGACATGTATGCCCAAGGCTACTTTGAGTATGACTCGAAGAAGTCTGGTGGTATCACCATTTCTCACCTCCGCTTTGGTCACACTCCCATCAAAGCACCTTACCTAGTCAGCCAACCTGACCTTGTAGCATGCCATAACCCATCCTATGTAACCCGTTACGACATGTTAGAAGGAATTAAAGATGGCGGCGTTTTCTTGCTGAACTCTCCTTGGAGTCTGGAGCAAATGGAAACAGAGTTGCCAGCCCATGTCAAACGCACCATTGCTGAGAAGAAACTCCGTTTCTACAACATTGACGCTGTGGCAATCGCAGCAGAAATTGGCTTAGGTGGCCGTATTAACACAATTTTGCAGGCTTCCTTCTTCCAAATTGCCAATGTTATTCCTCCAGCAGACGCCTTGCGTTTCATTAAAGACGCTATCTTCCAAAGCTATGGTGACAAGGGCGACAAGATTGTTAACATGAACTACGCAGCCGTAGACAGTGCCACGTCCCACTTGGTTGAAGTAGAGTACCCAGCAAGCTGGGCTGAGGCAACAGAAGCAGCCGCTACGGTCGAACCTACCATCCCATTTGTGGATGAAATCGTACGTCCAGTGCAATCCCTCAAGGGTAACGACTTACCTGTGAGTGCTTTCACGCCTGACGGAATCATGCCCACGGGAACCACTGCTTATGAGAAGCGTGGAATTGCCATTAACGTACCCAACTGGATTCCTGAAAACTGTATCCAGTGTAACCAATGTTCCTTTGTCTGCCCCCATGCTGTCATCCGTCCTTTCCTGGCAACAGAGGAAGATCTGGAAGGCGCACCTGAAGAGTTTGTAACCCTCAAGGGTGTCGGGCGTGACCTGGCCGATCTCCGTTACCGGATCCAAATTTCGCCCTTAGATTGTACAGGTTGTGGCAACTGTGCCCAAGTCTGCCCCGCCAAGGAAAAGGCCTTGGTCATGGAACCCTTAGCGAACCACGCTGTAGTTCAAGACGAAAACTGGAACTTTGCCATGAGTCTACCTAACCGCGGCGCACATATTGCCCCGAACAATGTCAAGGGTAGCCAATTCAAACAGCCACTCTTCGAGTTCTCTGGTGCCTGTGCCGGTTGCGGTGAGACTGCTTATATTAAGCTAGCCACACAACTCTTTGGCGACCGCATGATGATCGCCAACGCCACTGGTTGCTCCTCCATTTACGGCGGAAGTGCACCAACTTGTCCTTACACCAAGA
>JAAYOK010000311.1 GCA_012520355.1 Bacillota bacterium
ACTTCGAACATGGCCCGGTCTCGATACCCTGATGGTTTGTCCAAGGTTGGTGCAGTCAAAAGGGCTAAGACCTCCTGTTCGCTCAGAATATCAGGTAAAGCCAGAGCCAGCTTGGGTGTGGCTAGATACGCACAGGGATTGCTTTCTACCATTCCTTCGTCCACTAGGTAATCAAAAAAACTCCGCAAAGCCGACATTTTGCGGGCTCTTGACCTGGCCTTGATGGCCTGACTCTCCAGCATCTTCACATATTTTGTCACATGTTGAGATTCCACATCTCCCAAGGCGAGACCTTCCTTGAGCAAAAATTCTCGAAATTGGCTTAGATCATTGGAATAGGCTTGTACCGTATTATCCGCCAAGCCCTTTTCAATACTCAAATAGGAGAAATAATCAGCAAAAATGTGAAGAAGCGTCATCGGATCCTCCCTCTAAGTGAGAAACCCACTGCCGAGATGGGCCAAAATGGGCGTCAAATACGTTTCCACCAGAGCAGCCAGGACTAACAGAACTCCGCTGCAGAAGGTCAAAAAGGTGGTACTGGCAAATTGTCCATAGATACCTTCTTTGGAGAAACCAAGCAGTGTTTTTAAAGCGGTGGCTGCAAAGGATAGGGCTCCCCCGGCCCCAATTAGGATGGCGGGAACAACGAGCAAGTTATGGGGCAAGATACAGGTCGTAGAAAGAAACAGACCTTGAACCATGGCCTCTTGCAGGAGAAAGCCAATGGTGAAACCCAGGACGAAACCGCGCACGAAGATAATGGGCAAGATTAAAGGAGCACCGATCACCGTCAGTCCCAAAAGAAAGATGAGACCCATGGTTTTTACAACATTATCCATCACACTTTGGTGGAACACCTCACCTCGAGGCGAAACTTGACCATAGTCATCACCTAAAGAGCGGTAAACACCTGCTATATAGTTGGCTAGGTCATCTCGTTGAACAGGTGAGAGTTTTTGTGTTGCCATCGCGCCAAATCCTAGGCCAGTCATAAAAAGCAAGATCAGGGCTAGATAAAGTGGCAGATGGCGGAAAAAGTACTCACGCAACAACTCACCCATGGCTCCAGCTATGAACATCCTACACACCTCTTCAGCTCAGGCATTTTCCTAACTTTATGCTTCGCTAAAGAATAATATGTTACGCAAGATGGCTTGTGCTATTGAGGCAGAGCACTTCCCAGGGACAGCTTTTACTTCCCTTGCGAAAAACCAATTCCGAGACACCGGTATTACTCTGGCTCAAACACGAGGAGTTCTCCAGGGGTATCCCTAAGAGTGAGGCCAGAATTAGGCGCAGGGCTCCACCGTGGGAAACAACTACGATGGTTTGCTTCTCTTCCCGAGCTGTACAGTCCGAGAGGAAACTGCGCAGACGCTCCACCACCTCAGCTGGGAGTTCACCCTGGGGGATCCGGGTCTGTAAACGGTCCTGGTGCCTCTCGGCCCAGAGCTGGGCATATTGCGCTCGTACCTCTTGTCTCGTTAATCCCTCCCAGACTCCAAAGGCCATTTCACGCAGACGTGGATCAATCGTTGGTTTAAGCTTGTGATGCTTGGCAATACATTCCGCGGTGCGCTCGGCCCGTTTTAAGTCACTTGTGTAAACGGCGTCAATTCGACGTTTGCTGAGCCATTCACCCACTCGTTCAGCCTGATCGAGACCAAGTTTTGATAGGGGACTGTCCATTTGTCCTTGATAGCGCCCTTCTTGGTTCCATAATGTCTCGCCGTGGCGGACAAAGATAATTGTCGTAGCATTCATGCTTTCACCCCACTATGTCTATGGGCTTTTCGTGAAATGGGTCCGTTTTCCTCCTAGAGTTACAATATACAGGATCTAACTTTCCGTTCCTAATAAACCCGAACAATATTGGGCTGCGGCCAGGACGCCATGGAAAAAGAGGGGATCATCCTTTAGGCCACGGCCCATGGTGGAAAAGTGAAGATCTGCTTCGCAGAGTGAGGCAAAACTTGCTTCCGTATCTTCCCAGACAATGTGATGTCCAAGTCGCTCCACTTGATTCTGTAGCCTGGTTGGGAGGGGGACCAGAACCGGTCTCTCCACGACCCGGGTTAAAACGGTATGGGTATGATGGCTCAGGCCCCTATGGCGCCCTCTAGGATCAGCTTCGCTCAGACGGGAAATTGCGATGGGGTTACCTTGTAAGTGTAGGACTGCATTGAGGAAAATCCCTTGTTCTAGTGCGGTGGTACCCCAGGTGGTTGAAGTACCCACTACTCCAGGACCCATTAAGACGACGGCTAAATCAGCCTGGGCCACATGTTTTGCCGCCAAGAGGGCACTGTAGATATTAACTGCTTCCAGATCTCCTCCGAAGGCGTGCCCAAAGGTGACGGTCTGATGGAGCAAGCCCCGCTCTTTTAGCTCACGTACGCTCTGACTAAACATTAGGGGGAGGGCAGCTCCATCGCTCATGAGATAAACAATACGTTTGCTCGGGTTCTCCTTCGCCATCAAGTAAACGAAGGGTGCGAGCATACTATGGAGACTCCCCACTGCAACGGGTAATCCGTGAAGAGAGTCAGCTTGGGCCATCACAGCGTGGTAAGGACTCTCTTCTTCTTCCACCGCCAAGGTTCGTCCCTGCAAAGGCGTATAACGAAGTTTCATAATATGGCCCCTATGAGAAAGACTACGTTCCCGCCCATAAATGGCGAGAACGTAGTGCCAACCTCCTGAGCCGAGCCCAAGGAGCTCGGCTGTTGTATTCAGTAAAACTTGATCACCTACTTGGCAAACTCCTGTCAGTTCAGGATAGTTCAGAGCTCGCGCCCCCTGGGAACACACCTCAACCTCAAGTTCTTGTTTGCCGGCAAAATCCGTTACGGCCTGTACGACTCCCCAGCTGACAGAACACTCCACACCATAGCCTCCCTTTGGGATTTGCTATTGGTATGCCCGTCCTCTCTCCAAAGCTTGCATGTTCAGGGGAATCAGATCATGATGCCGTTCCGAAAGGACATTTTTCAAGGCCTGTTCAACACTTTCCGCCTTGATCACATTGGTGGCTTCGATCAGTGTTCCTAAGAGAACCATATTGGCTACTCTAGCATTACCCAACTCGTCCGCAATCTCATTGGCTGGAACAGCAATCACTCGAATATCATCCCGCTCCGATTTCTTCGCAATGAGGGAAGAATTGTAGATAAGAAGACCACCCTTGGCCACTGTTGGTTCAAAACGATCGAAGGAAGGAGCATTCATCACAATGGCGGTTGTGGGAGCAGTGACCAGGGGAGAGCCGATCTCTTCCTCAGCAATGACCACGGAGCAGTTACAGGTTCCACCTCGCTGCTCTGGTCCATAGGAGGGGAACCAGGAGACTGCTTTATCTTCGATCATGCCCGAATAGGTAATCATCTGGCCCAGGACCAAAACGCCTTGGCCACCAAATCCTGCAATAATAATCTCAGCCATTAGTTGCCCTCCTTTGCTGTGACATCTCTGTACACACCGAGGGGATAATAGGGAATCATGTTATCCTTGAGCCAGTCCAGTGCCTTGACAGGTGTCATGCCCCAGTTCACAGAACAGGTCGACAGAACCTCTACCATGGCAAAGCCCTTCTTCTGTTGCTGGATTTCAAAGGCTTTCTTGATGGCTTTCCCTGCCTGCAAGACATGACGGGAATCATGGGTCGAGACCCGCGAGAGATAGGCTGGCCCCTCCAAGGTTGCCAATAATTCACTCATTCTGATGGGGTAACCCATTTCTTCCACCGTTCTTCCTCGGGGAGATGTAGCTGTTTTCTGACCAATAAGCGATGTTGGCGCCATTTGGCCACTGGTCATACCATAAATGGCGTTGTTCACGAAGATAACTGTAATGTTTTCGTTCCGGGCAGCAGCATGGACGATTTCCGCCATTCCGATGGAGGCCAGATCGCCGTCCCCTTGGTAGGTGAAGACCATGGATTCGGGTAAGACCCGTTTAATGCCTGTGGCTACTGCTGGAGCTCGACCATGGGCAGCCTGCTGCATATCACAATTGAAGTAATCATAGGCGAAAACAGAACAGCCAACGCTGGCCACACCAATGGTTTGCTCCCGGATGCCCAGATCATCAATGGCTTCGGCCACTAAACGATGAATGATACCATGGGTACAACCAGGACAATAGTGCATCTGCACATCTGTCAATGCTTCAGGTTTCTGAAAGACAGTCTTCACTCGTTGACCCTCCCTTCAAGAATCGCATGAATTTTTCCTAAGACATCCTCTGGAGTGGGAACCATGCCGCCAAGGCGATTGGACAAGTAAACGGGACTGACTCCATTTACGGCCAGGCGAACATCTTCAATCATCTGGCCGGCACTCATTTCCACAGCCAAGAAGGAGCGACCGGGCTTGGCCAGTACGGCTAAGCGCTGCTCAGGGAAGGGCCACAAAGTGATGGGTCTAAACAGACCCACTTTTAGGCCTTGGGAGCGGGCCATTTCCATGGCCGAGCGGGCTACACGAGCTGAGGTCCCGTAACCGACCAAGATGATGTCGGCATCTTCGGTATTATGTTCCTGCCAGCGAACTTCGGCTGCCTTGATCTCCTCGTATTTTTCCAACAAGCGAAGCATGTTCTTCTCTGCTTTATCAGGAATGATGTCTAGGGAGTTCACGATATTCGGTTTGCGATTTACGGCACCATTGGTAGCCCAGGGTTTCTCCACTTCGGCCGCTTTACCATTTTCACCGAAGACAACAGGCTCCATCATTTGACCCAGAATACCATCGCTGAGAATCATCACTGGGTTACGCCATTTATCGGCTAAATCAAAACCGAGGGTGGTTAAATCGGCCATTTCCTGGACATTACCTGGGGCCAGAACAATTAAACGATAATCTCCATGCCCACCGCCCTTGACCGCTTGAAAATAGTCACCTTGGGCCGGTTGAATTCCTCCCAATCCGGGGCCGTTACGAACTACGTTAACAATGACACAGGGTAATTGCGCCGCAGCAATATAGGAGATTCCTTCTTGCTTGAGGCTGATCCCAGGACTTGACGAAGAAGTCATAACCCGTACTCCAGCTCCGGCAGCCCCATAAACCATATTGATGGCGGAGACTTCGCTTTCGGCCTGCAAATACACTCCACCCCTTAAGGGTAAGTGTTCGGCCATATAAGCAGGAA
>JAAYOK010000312.1 GCA_012520355.1 Bacillota bacterium
CTTCGCTAGCAAAGATTACGTTACCATCTGTAGCAGGGATTGTGATCTTGGCCTGTGCGTATGCTTGTTCCTTCAACAGATCCCGGGTCTCGTCAGGTAACTCAACTGGGATTAACTGTCGCCGGCTGGCTGTTGTCGCGCCATTTTCGTCGACTGGGGCTGGGTCAATGCTCACCTCTACGAGGATTGCATCTTTATCAGAGACTGGGGTTTCGCTCTCACTCAGAAAGAGTTCAATGATGGCCCCTACGGGCATCCGGTAGTCAAGATCTAACTCACCGTAGAGGCTACTACTTAAATCCTCGAGCCCCTCAAGGGATGCTTGACTTGCATCTACGGAGAACACTTCCGTTTCGTACACGATGTCCTTAGAGATGACAATTTCAAAGGGTACGTCAATGGAGAACTCGATTTCTAACATGTCGGAGAGACTGATGGTGGCGATCTCGCCTTCCGTTCCTACTCGCACATTACCTGCGATCTCAATCGATTCGGGAAGGTTGTTGACAAACTTTGTGGCTACCCCGGTGTCGAAGTGAATGCTGCCTTCGCCTTGAATAACGGCATCCTCCGGCATTTCAAGGCCAGTGATTGTAAGATCACCTAGGTCAATCGAAGGGGCCGTATCGCCCACATACTTGACATCGAGACTGATTTTCACATTGGAAAACTCAACCTGATCCAGTTCTACAGGGAATTTGACATCCAAATTGATTTGCTCATTCACAGAAAACTCCAGTGAGCTTCCTTGAATGGAGGCAATATCATCCTTATTGGCGTCTACTGTTACCGTAATACTCTCGATTCCGTGTTGTGTATCTGAGATTTTTCCTTCAATCGTTAGCTCAATTTCTTTCCCTAGCGTTATACCGGCTAAGGATAAAGTTCCATCTGGACCTTTCTTTTCATTTAGTGTAATGGAATTAATTGTGGCTTTTGCTCCATCGTTAAACTCAACTTTCAGCTTACCACCGCTAAAGGCAACTTCTTCGATGCCTTGCTCCCATTGATTCGATAGGTCGATCATTCTCTCGATGGAGAAAGGTTTCGTAATGTCCATGGGGAACCCGGGATCTTCGGCATCGATGTTCACGGTGACACTGGGAAATGTAACCTCGAGACTATCTAGGCTAAAGGTTTCCTCGGCAGAATAGTGGAAGCTGCCGTCTGTGAAATCACCTGAAAACTCCACTTCTTTCAGCAAATCATCCACAGTAACTTCTGTGGCGATCAGGGGAATCGCAAGTGGCACCTGCCACGAGGGACCCACGCGACCGGTTACGGGGTTGACGAAACAACCGGTGGTGAGTAGCAAGAGGGTTACCAGTAACAAAGTGGCGGGAAGTAACGAGAGGAACGTTCTGTTGCGCATATTACCACCTCAACTTTTCCAGTTTTGTCATTTTACAACATTCGTTGCCAGTAGCACAATCCCTCCTCTTGTTTTTCGTTACTGGCGCGGGCTTGGACGCTCCTTCTCGGATGAGAAATAGGAAATATTTGCAGGATTCGTGGAACCTCTGTGCAATAGGTAGTTAGAGTGGGGAGGATGAGGATGCAATACGATGCGAAGAATCCTAAGGAATATTTGGAACTCCTCGATGATGATTGGAGAAAGGATAAGCTGCTTGTGCGAAAGTCTGTCGTTCTTCACCAGACGGGGCTGAAAGAGTTCATTGAAACAACCATCGATCTTTGGAGACGTGGTGGCGATTCGTCCTGCTAGACAACATAAGAGCCCTATTACTTCACGCCCTGAACTTACAGGGCTTTTTTTCTGTCCAGGATCTTGACATGCCTAGAAGTTCTAGGTATAATTTTGGCAATACATAGCAGTTCTAGGTATAGGAATGGGGGTTTCTATGGATGTATCAAAGGACTTAATTGCTGCTTCAGCCACGCCCCTCATCTTGGCTATATTGCAGCAGCAGGATAGCTATGGTTATGAAATTATCAAACAGATCAAAGAAGTATCCAATGAGGAATTGATCTGGACAGAAGGGATGCTCTATCCAGTATTGCACAGGTTGGAGAAAAACGGTTTCGTGGAGTCATATTGGCAGAAGTCCCAGGCGGGACGGAGACGCAAATATTATCGACTGCAGGTAGCGGGAGAGCGGGAGTTGGAGACGCATATGCAACAATGGGAATTGATGTTTTCCATTTTGTCAAGAACAATCAAAGGTAAGGCTGAAGGAAGGGCGAGTTCTGATGTTTGATTTAGAGATGAATGTTCAGTCGTGGTGTGACTACCTGCGTGCCCAGGGAACCTTAGAGGAAGTTGGCGTCTTGGAACTAGAGAGCCATCTGCGGGATCAGATGGATGATCTCAGGGCGAGTGGTCTCAGTGAAGAAGAAGCGTTTCTGATTAGTGTGAAACGGCTCGGTAGTGTAAGTCTCATTTCGGAGGAATACTCCAAAGTAACTACGTATGATTTCTGGAAACATCTGCTCCTTGACCCAGCAGATCCAGAGGCCAAGACTCGTAACCGGCGCCACATCCTTTTGGTCATCCTCTTAGCCTTATTGGCAGGAACGGTTGCCAAGCTTCCAACGCTTTTTGGCATAGAACTCGGCAGTATTGCCTATTTCAAGAACGTAAGTTTTTACATTTTACCCTTTGTGGCACTCCTTCTCACGCTCACACGGGGGGGTACCACTAAGCTACGCTGGACTCTTGGGGGAGTTTTTGCCCTTGCTTTGGTCCTTGTCAATCTCTATCCCTCGTATGAACCCTGGCATACGGAAATATTGACGGCTATCCATCTACCGATTTTGCTCTGGCTGCTCACCGGCGTTGCCTATCTGGGGAAGGAGTGGAAGACAAGTCAAGCCCGGATGAACTTTCTGCGTTTTACAGGCGAATGCGTCATCTATGGCAGTTTACTGATGCTTGGGTTGATGGTTCTAATGATGTTTA
>JAAYOK010000051.1 GCA_012520355.1 Bacillota bacterium
ATGCTCCATGATCCTGAACTCCTAATCCTGGACGAGCCCTTCAGTGGTCTAGATCCGGTGAACACCGCTTTGCTCAAGGAAGTGTTGCTGGAGGCTAACAAGAAGGGACGGACCATCATCTTCTCTAGTCACCGCATGGATCAAGTGGAGGAGATCTGCGAGGATATTGTCCTGATCAACAAGGGACGTTTGCTCTTACATGGCAATCTTAAGGAAATTAAAAAATCCATGGGACGCCGCATTCTCCGCCTCGCCTTGGAAGGAAGGGCAGACTTTTGGCAAGGTCTTTCGGGCCTTGAACTCTTGACCTCCCGCCCTGATTACCAGGAGTTTCGCCTCGGTGAGGGTATAGATCCAAACGAAATCCTGGCAGCTGCGCTCGAGGCGGGACAAGTGATCCGCTTTGAGCTGGTGGAACCATCACTGGATCAGATTTTTGTGGAGAAAGTGGGTGCCAAGACATGGGCATGATTCCAATTTTAGTCAAACGTGAGTTTATCTCTCGGGTCAAGGGAACCGCTTACATCTTCACAACTCTCTTTGGAGTGGTGGTCTTTGTTGCCCTCTCCTTTCTTCCACCCATTATGGCACGGATCAATCAGAGTATGGCACCTGGCCAAATTGAACTCGTTGTCTTGGAACAACCAGGTACCTCCAGCGTTCTTCCCTATTTACAAGAGGTGAGTTCACACAAGGACGGGTTTGTCGTGCGTTCGAGTGGTGGTCTGAGTGAGCAAGAAGCCTATCAAGTCGTTCTCGATGAAGGTTTATCGGGTCTTTTGTTGGTGGATGGGCCTTTGTATACCTTGGTGACCCCCGATGGTAGCAATATGATGCTTAATGATGAGGTGGAAAGCACCCTAAACATGGCTGTGAGCCGCTGGAACGCTGCTCGCCTAGGACTCTCGCCCGAAGATATGGCTAGCCTCTTTAATCGAGTAGATTTCAGGGTGCGAGAAGTGTCCCCTCTGAGGGAGGATGGTCAAGAACTTGATAGTGTTGCCCATACCCAGGCCATGGTTTTGGCCTATTTCCTATTGTTCATGATTTATATGGCTTTGATCATGTATGGCAATATGGTGGCCTCTGGTGTTGCGGAAGAAAAGAGCTCCCGCATCATGGAGGTGATGGTTTCTACCGTCAAGCCCATGGAGCTCATGCTGGGCAAAATTATTGGTGTAGGTTCTTTAGGGCTCTTGCAGTTCTTGATCTGGATTGGGACAGGGCTCCTCATGAACTCCATGGGTTCGGCCGGGTTTCTCGGTGGAATCCTTGGGGCCACAGAGCCCTTGAGTACCATTCCTTTAAGCACAATCCTGTGGTTTGGTCTTTACTTTATCTTAGGTTACTTTTTCTATGCCTCTATTTTTGCCGCGGCTGGCGCCCTAGTGTCTCGGGTGGAAGAGGTCAGCCAAGTTGTAACCGTGATCATGATGTTGCTCATGGCTGGATTCTTTGCCGCCTACATTTCGTTCTTGAATCCCAATGGCTCTGTTGCAGTGACGACCTCATTAATCCCCTTTACTTCGCCCATGGTGATGTTTGCCCGGATCGTGCTGGGAAGCCCGCCCGTAATTGAAATCATTGCTTCGGTGGTTTTGCTCCTCTTAGCACTTTTGCTGGGAGCTTGGCTTTCTGCGAAGATCTACCGGATCGGGATTCTCATGTATGGAAAGCGGCCTAGTCTACGCCAAGTGTTCCGTTTGATTCGGGACTAGAGTTGGGAGGGGAGCGCTTTGCGGATCCAGTTTTTGGGGGGTGCGACCCCCCCGCAGGAGAATTCCATGCTGCAGACTCTAACCAAGCTCCTAGGCGAACAGGTGGCCTTGCGTGCCGTCGTGCGGCGCGTGAGCCCTGGTTTAGTTTGGGTGGAAATTGGTGATCATGATCTGGAACTTCCCCTCCCCGGCGTTTCTCTTGTGGCGGGTCAAGTTGTGGAGCTTACTAGACAAGACGACCAGACGATTGCCCTGAGGGTTGTAGCCGATCCAGCCACAAACGTACCCGAAGGGGTACCAGTGCGTACGTCTGCAGATTTGGGACAGGTATTACTGGAAATGAATGTACCGCCCACCGAAGAGGCCCTCTTG
>JAAYOK010000052.1 GCA_012520355.1 Bacillota bacterium
ACGGCAGTTTTACGCCAGATTAGGTCACTGGCATTTTTCGTCACTATCCATTTCACATACAACCGGAATTCTTTTCCTAATTTGATGTTGTTATGCTGAAAGCGGAGGTGATTCGTGTCATGAAAGATGCACCAAGTGTTCAGGTACCTCGAGAGCCATCCGATTATCAGTATAACGAGGACTAGTGAGGCATTGGGGTTATCGTATAATGCTGTTTCCAGGGCAGTGAATAGTCTGGTTGATTTAGGGATTCTGGTGCAAACAGAGAATAGAAAACGAAACAGAGTTTTTGCCTACGAGGAGTATTTACAGGCTCTAAGAAAAGGCACCTAGGACTGTGAATTTATGTGGAGCATTGTTCTAATATGGAATCGTACATTGTTTCAACAATAAATGTGCGATATATCTAAATAATATGCACGAAATTATTGACGAATACGCCCTCTTTTGCTATAATTGTAGGCAAAAGGGGGTTAGATGATGACCAAAATTAACTACAGAGAAGGCGTTGTTGTAAGTGCTACGGGACTCAAGCGAAATTTTGGTAAATATATGGAGCATGTTGAGCAACAAAACGATGTGGTCATTACCAAGAATGGCCATAAAATCGCGCGTTTGACTCCTTATGTAACCGATATTGAGCAGTATTTTACTGTGCGAGAAAATGCCTTAGATTATCAGTATGGTGGAAAAAAAGTCTCTTATGAAGAGTTTATGGAGATTTATGAAAAAAGTACACTGCGCATGGAGTTTATCAACGGTGAGATCCATCTGCTGGCGTCTCCAAGCCTTTTTCACCAAGAAATACTGGGGCGGTTATATCTCGTTTTTACAGAGTATTTCAAACAGAAAACATGCCGTGTGTATCTTGCTCCCTTTGATGTTCATTTCCACAAAAAGGATTTTAAAGAACCTGATGTGATGCAGCCAGATGTGCTGGTTGTCTGTGATTTAGAGAACAATGTTAACGAAAAGGGAAAGTATATGGGAACACCAGACTTAGTGATTGAGATTTTGTCGGATAGTACACGGAGTAAGGATATGGTTGATAAACTGAACACCTATATGCTCTCGGGTGTACGGGAGTATTGGATTGTTGATCCTAAACAGAAGAGTGTGATTGTTTATCATTTTGTAAACCGACAAATTGATAGTTATAAGACATACGAAGAAGGAGAAACCATTCAGTCAAAAGTTTATCAAGGACTTATGACTGAGGTAGATCCACTATTTGCGAGGTTCTACTAAACAGCGAAGTTAACTAACAAAATGTGTCAAAAATGATACAATAGAAGCATTTTGCAATAACGAAAGAGGTTACTGATGAAAAAAAGCTTTGGTGATTTAAGGAATATCGGCACCAATCTTAAAGGCCATTACAGAAATGGGGTTCCGAACCCTCACCGAGGTACAGAGCAAAGCCATACCCCATGCGCTGAATAAGAAGGATTTGATTGTCACGTCCAAAACCGGCAGCGGCAAGACCGCTGTTTTTGGTGTTCCTATGCTACAAATGACAAATCCAAAAGAATCAGGGCCCCAGGGTCTTATTCTTGCTCCTACCCGAGAATTAGCATTCACACTGAACAAGGCTTTGCCTACCTGACCAGCATCATGGACCTATTCTCCAGAAAGATTATTGCCTGGCGCCTTTCGAAAACACTAGAAGCAAAATGGGTAGTTGAATGTATTCAGGAGGCTAAGAAGTCTAGACGCATCACGCAGCCTTTAGTCTGTCATTCCGATCGAGGCTCGCAGTATGTTTCAGCCATCTATCTAGAGGCTTTAGATAGGATAATGCCTAGTTACTCCCGTAAAGCCAGCCCGTGGCAAAACGCTTGTATAGAATCTTTTCACGCATTAATCAAGCGGGAATGGCTGTATAGTTTTAAGATCAAGGACTTCGATCACGCTTATAAGTTAGTTTTCTAATATATCAAAGCTTTTTATAATACTATCAGAATTCACAGTCATTGTGACTACATCTCACCACAAGAGTTTGAAGCACACTATTATGCTCAACTAAAAGACCATTTGGTGCAGACTGCATGATGAGGGATTGTCCGAGTTTGGGTTGTACGTTTTATTGACATAGTACCCCTTAAGAATTCGTACATTTTCACCACAAAATGCCCAGAAACGCGAGCTTTGAGCAAGCAGCGCAGCGACTTTTGCCAATGGGATTTCTTCAATTTGGGGAGTAGGAAGGCCAAAACAGAGATCGTGTGTGCGCGGACATCTAGATTTAAGAAAAGGATTTTCAATCATGTGGGAGAACATATGGATTATGTTGAGGGGTGACGTGCCGTGAACGAAAACATGGAGCTTTCAGGTGCATTCGTACGCATTAAAGGACTGTACAGTGGATTTACACCCAGCGAACAGGAAGTGGCAGACTATATCTTCTCCAACCTCCGAGATTTTCACCGTTTAACTATCTCCGAGGTTGCTGAAAAATGTGGAGTCAGTGTGGCAACTCTAACCCGCTTTGCTAAGACCTGTGGCTATTCAGGTTTTCCGGCCCTACGTACCGCATTAATCCCCGATATACTTGCTTGGCAGAAGAACCGATATCATAACGTAGCCCTTGAGCGACTGCATCCTACTGATCCAGCTACTGAGGTGATTCAAAAGTTCGATGCGCGAATCAGGGAGGCTAGTTCGCTAGCCCTTTCTACCATTGATCCTGATCAGCTCGAAAAGGCTGTCGATGTTCTGTTGAATGCTCGGCGAATCGTTTTGATGGGTAACGGAGGAAGCTTGTACCTTGCTGCTTCCACTGCCCTCAAGTTTCTTAAGTTGGGATTAACAGCCCTTTCCTACCTTGATTACAATGGAATGCAATCTTCTGCCTTGATTTTGCAGGAAGGTGATGTTGCACTCGCTGTTTCCTATAGTGGAACGACTAGGGAAACCTTGGACAGCCTACGCCTGGCAGTGGGAACCGGATGCACCACGATTGCGTGTACGAGTGGGAAAAAATCTCCCATGGCTAAGATTAGCGATATTAAACTGGTGCATGGTGTGGTACAACAAGAATCGGAAATTGGTTTAGCCCGGGTGATCCAGGGGCTTGTGCTGGATTTATTAGCAACCACTGTTGCGCTTAGGATTAACGGGAAGAGATCCACATGATCTCCCTTTTTTTATCGTGACTGAAAATAATTTCCGAGAATATGGACAATGTTTGAAAATGATAGGCAACACATTACTAGAATAGTAGGCAGGAGGAAGACAGTGATTGGAATTGTTCAGGACAAGCGTTCATTCTCAGACCCACAAAGCTTCTTACATCTAGCTTATGAGCTAGGCGCGAATCACGTTGAGTTCAAATACGAAGAAAGATTGGCTCAGTCCTACAACTTAAGAGGTGATGTAACCGATAGACTAAGGCAGTTTGCAGAGAGGTGCAAAATGACGGTGTCAGTACATGCCCCCTATGATAACGATCTGAGCTTTGGTAGCCCCGACGCTGACAAGCAGACAAAGATAAGGCTACAGATGCTAGAATGCTTGGAATTTGCCGAGAGGATAGGAGCTTGTTACATTACAGTCCATGGCGGTTCTATGGAAGTTTCTCCAAGCTACGATGTTAAAGCCGACTTAGGTAAACCAAATCGCATTACATTAAGGGACAAGGTTTCAAGAGATATCCTTGCCTCCCTGCGGGAGCGTACCTTGGAAGACTTGGCTTGGTTTATTGCTTGCTGTCAAAGTAAAGGAGTTGTGGTTGCCTTGGAAAACTATCACGACTTCTCTTTTTTCAAACTGAGATATCCTATTTATCCTGCAGACTTCGAGGAGTGTTACCGCACCTTGGGAAACGTGTTCTCTATGAATTTTGATTCCGGTCATGCCCATTCCACGGGCATTCATATCGTAGATTTCATCAATCAGATTGGTGTCGACAGAATTGCCGGGACGCACCTCCACGATAACCATGAAGTCAAAGATGAACACTTGCCGATCTTCGAAGGAACAATTGACTTTAGGTCCTTCTTCCAAAGCTATCATGCAGAAGGGTGGCAATTTCCTCTGAATATTGAGGTGAAGGAGGCGCAGGCTTTGCTCAGGGGTTGGCGTTCATTGCAGGAACAGGTGGCGGCTTATGCTGCAAAATAGGGCTCCTGCTTTGACATGGCAGATATATGTTTTCTAATTTTATCGATGTTAGAAGAAAACAATTTACAACCAGGGCAGGCTTTTGGACACAGAGGAAGAATAAGTTAAAAATACAAAAAGATTATGAAGAGGTGGGTGAGCTCTAGGACAAATATGGTTAGTAAGATCATTCCAAAATGAGAAGGAGAGTGTAGAATGAAACGGAAACTGTTCGTCTTTGCAGTGGTTGCGATAATGTTACTCTCAACAGTAGCTCTTGCTAGCGCAAATGAGGTAGAGGCACTAATTGCGGCTGCCAAAGCAGAAGGAAAGCTCGTTGTCTATTCTGTAACAAGTCGAATTCACTTAGCCGCTGAAGCCTTTGAAGCAAAGTATGGTATTGAAGTAGAAGAACACCGCTTGTCAGAAATTGAGCTAGTTGAGCGTGTTTACCAAGAAGCTCGTGCTGGCGTGGACAATGTTGATATTGTTTTGATCGAGGACTATCCTAGTATCAAAGAATTGTTGATTAATCCTGGATACCTCCAAAACTATGTTCCGCCTTCAGCAATTGAGGCTGTTCCGGCAGAGTACCATGATCCTCTCGTTTTCGCCTATATTTCTCGAATTACTGGCTACAATACAGAAGTATATGCGGAGGACCCCTTTGACAGCATCTGGGATCTTACAGCACCTGAGTTTAGAGGTCGCGTTATGATGCGAGACGTCGCAATTACTGGTGAACACCAAAATGCACTAACAGAACTGATTCGCAGATCCGATGAGATTGAAGCGGAGTATGAGCGTCGTTTTGGTGAAAAGCTTGTACTTAGGGAAGAAAACGCGGGCTTGGAATTTCTGCGTCGTCTGATCGAAAATGATCTGATCCTCATGACCAGTGATACTAGGATTTCCGAGGCGGTAGGTATGAAAGGTCAGGAAGATCCTCCTTTCGGCTTTTACTATGTATATTCCAAACACAGAGATATTCCTAACAAGGACTTAGCTCTTGATGTATCAACGAACATTAAGCCTTTCTTAGGATACTACTACGGGATGTATGTGCAATTAGCAACCAAAGCCCAAAATTCGAATGCTGCGAAATTGTTTGCACATTACTTGATGACTCCAGAGGGATACGAACCCTGGTCAAGTGAGGTTGGTTTCTACTCCATGAATAAGAATGTTGAACCCCATCCAGATGATCGTCCCTGGGAGTGGTGGAAAGAACGCTTATGGACGTATGATCCCGATTTCGCCATTGCTAATCGGGGTAAAGTTCTAGATACTTGGATTCGCAGTGTTGTTCAATAAGGAAATTTTGATCTCTCCGCACCCCAGGTGCGGAGAGATCCTGAATGCGTCAACGGGAGGGAAACCAAATTATGAATCCCATGAAATCACTGGGGATGGTGAGAAGGCACGCCAGACCCGAGAAAATTCTGACCATTATTTTTATAGCGATTCTGATTTATTTAGTATTGGTTCCTCTGATCATCATGGTGCAAGAGACCTTCATTGTACATCCAATGGAAAGGTTTCAAATCCCCGGTTCGTTACCTGGCGATCTTACTTTGAGTCACTGGAAGCGAACCTTCGCAGACTCCTCGGCTTACAGTTTTTTTTACAGACCTTTGCTAAATACTCTAATCATCTCGACCAGCTTGGCCGTTCTCTCGCTTGTTATTGGTGGTGCCCTCGCTTGGCTGGTAGTTCGGACAGATTTGCCTTATAAGAAGTTCATATCTAATCTGGCTATTGTCCCTTATATCATGCCCTCTTGGGCCATGTCTTTAGCGTGGATTACACTATTTAAGAATCCGCGAATTGGTGGTTCGCAAGGTCTCTTTCAGTACGTGACCGGCATTAGTCCGCCAAACTGGTTTTCCTATGGCATGCTACCGATCATTATTACTTTGTCTCTTCACTAT
The DNA here is from genome assembly GCA_012520355.1 of Bacillota bacterium. Taxonomy (GTDB): domain Bacteria; phylum Bacillota; class Limnochordia; order Darwinibacteriales; family Darwinibacteriaceae; genus UBA5420. The sequence goes on from JAAYOK010000052.1 coordinate 6,033, forward strand.
TTTCCTTTCGGGTTTATGCTTATTGCCAATGCTCTGCGTAATATTGACTCCCAATTGGAAGAGTCAGCACAATTGCTTGGGGCAACTCGTTGGCAAACACTGAGGCGTGTAGTGTTTCCTATTGTTACGCCGGTGGTTTTTTCAACGTTTCTGTTGACCTTTTCCAGAGGCCTTGGTACCTTTGGAACGCCATCTTTTTTAGGCGGACCTGTCCGCACTTATGTGCTGTCGACTATGCTGCATGCGAACTTAGTTGGTCAGAGACCAGGTATTGGTTATTTAGTGGCCTTTATGATGATCTTAATGGGAGTTCTGATTTTATTTATGGATCACAAACTCTTAGGGGCCAGAAAGAGTTTCGTAACGATATCTGGCAAGAGTGGTAAGAGCGAGCTAACCAAACTCGGTAGATTCCGCTGGCCAGTTACAATATTAGTTCTTCTGTTCCTTTTCAGTTCAACCGTTGTTCCATTTGTTGTCTTAGCACTTGATTCATTGATGTTGGTGCCGGGGGACTACAGTCTCAGTAATCTGAGTCTTCACTATTGGATTGGACCGGCTAGTCAAACGATTGGACTAGGAAGTTCGGAACCGGGAATTCTCAGAAACCCCGCCATCCTAGGGGCACTCGGAAACAGCTTGAAACTCGGCCTAATTACAGCTGTGATTTGCGGTATTGCCGGAATGCTCATCGGCTATACTGTGGTACGGACCCGGGGAACCGTTTACTCTAAACTGTTGGATCAATTGGCCTTTCTGCCCTATCTGATGCCCAGCATTGCCTTTGGTTCCATTTTCTTAGCTTTGTTTGCAGTCAAGAGGGGACCGATTCCAAGTCTTTATGGAACCTTTACCTTACTTGTTGTAGCTTGTTCTGTTAAATATCTGCCCTTTGCGTCTCGGGCAGGCATTAGTGCGATGATGCAAATCGGTCCAGAGTTGGAGGAAGCTGCGACAATGGTTGGTGCCCCTTGGAGCAAGAGGATTCGGAAAATTATCTTGCCTCTGCAAAAAAGTGCATTCTTCTCAGGCTTACTCTTACCCTTCATATCGGCAATGCGCGAGCTGAGTCTGGTTGTGCTCTTAGTAACGCCAGGAACGCAGGTGGCTACAGCTATCACCTTACGATATACCGATCGTGGTTGGTATCCGTACACTAACGCAGTCATGGTTCTCATTGTTCTTGCAGTCTTGGTTACGACCGCAGTGAGTCGCAGGGTATTGGGTACAGACTTGGCGAAGGGAATAGGAGGTTGATCACATGGCAACGATTCGGTTGAAAAATATCACGAAGAGATTTGGTCAGGTAACAGCCGTCGACAACTTGAATCTAGAAATAGAAGATGGTAGCTTTGCGACTTTACTTGGACCATCTGGATGTGGAAAGACAACAACCCTGCGGATGATCGCGGGTTTAGAGGAACCAACAGCAGGAGAAATTTGGGTGGGAGATCAATGTGTATACTCTTCCGAGACTGGTGAGTATGTACCCCCTGGTAAGCGTAAGATGGGGCTTGTCTTCCAAAGCTATGCTCTCTGGCCACACTTAACGGTTTACGATAATATTTCATTCGGCCTTAGTATTGCCAAACGGCCATCTTCAGAAATTAAGTCTCGTACGATTGCGATGGCGAAGATCCTACAAATTGGTGATTTACTAGAACGTTATCCTAGTGAATTATCCGGTGGCCAGCAGCAAAGAGTAGCCATCGCACGAGTCTTGGTCATGGAACCTGAGGTCTTACTTCTCGATGAACCGCTTTCAAACTTGGACTCTAAATTACGCATGGATATGCGGGCTGAGTTAAAGAGATTACACTTGGAGACGAATTCGACCATCATTTACGTTACACATGATCAACTCGAGGCGTTGACGATGTCCAGTCATGTCGCAGTTATGCATCAGGGTTTGTTGCAGCAATGGGCACCCCCCATGACAATTTATTCCCAACCTGCCAATGTCTTTACAGCAGATTTTATCGGTAATCCTCGAATAAACCTTGTTGACGGTGTACTAAGCAAGAATGGGGATGTATGGGAGGTTGTGGCTGGAAACATCGTCCTACCCTTTGTTGCAAAGAATAGTACTTCCACCTCGCTCAAGGAGCAACAAGTCCGTCTCGGCTTACGTGCGGAGGATCTCTATTTGTCAAAAGAACCCGCTCCTGGATTGTTTGAAGGATCAGTTTACTCCGTGTTACCAGCGGGATCGGAGTGGTATATTAAAGTCAAAGTCGGCGAGGAAATCTTAACTGTGACGATTTATAATGATTTGAACTTAACCATTGATGAGCCCATTTGGGTAGGTGTCTTCGAAAATACAATGAAATGTTTTGGCGAACGGGGAACGCTCCTGTAAGCTTCGAGAAAGGGTTGAACAAGTCTATGAAGAACGCTGATTTTACCATAGTCACCGGTTTGTCAGGTGCCGGTAAGACTCAAGCTATGAAAGCCCTTGAGGATTTAGGCATGTTTTGCATTGATAACTTGCCCCCGGCATTACTACCCCCTCTCGTTGAACTGCAGGCAAATCAAGATGGGAAGACACGCCAATATGCAATCGCAATCGATATTCGAGTGCGCGAATACTTTACGGATTTCCGCAAATCTTTGGAGTGGTTAGTGCAAAGCGGCTATTCGTATCACTTGATCTTCTTGGATTGCAGTGACAACGTTTTGATCAAGCGTTTTAGCGAAACTCGCCGAACTCATCCCTTATCAGAGGGTCAGGTGCCCCCGGAAAGCATTTATGCAACGATTGCTACCGAGAGGAGACTCTTGGCGGATTCGAGAGTCCTCGCCGATGAAGTCATTGATACCACAAATCTAAGACCAATGGAGCTTCGCTCGCGGCTAAACGAAATCTACCAAGGCCAACCACTCTACGAATCAATGACAGTGGACATCTTTTCCTTCGGTTTCAAACACGGGGCTCCGATTGACACTGACATTGTCTTTGATGTCAGGTTCATAACTAACCCGTATTATATTGATGAATTGCGTCCCCTAACTGGTGAGCAGGTTGAAGTCTCCGATTATGTGCTTAGCTTTCCCATAGCGCAAGAATTCGCCAAGAGGTTCTCAGATTTGATCTATGATCTCCTGCCGGCTTATGCTGAGGAAGGCAAGGGAAAACTCACTATAGGTATAGGTTGTACCGGTGGACAACATCGCTCTGTTGCGATGGCAATTGAGTTGGCCAAGCTTTTGCAGGCTAAAGGCCTTAGGGCCAATGTTCGTCACAGAGAAACTGTTGTTGCTGAAGTAAGACTGGCTTAGGAATTATACGCAACAACTTCGCCATTTTTCATTGCATAGCACACCTCTTTATTCTGCATCCAGTCCAAGGAGGTGTGTTTTCTTTGGGCATTATCATCCACACGAACTCAATCTGGACATCGCAGGATTCGCAACCGCTAGTGGGAACAGGTGATGCGGAAAAAGTTATATGTTGGATCAAACCCTGTGCGAAAAGTACAATTTAGTAGGACATAAGGTGTACGGTTCACTAAAACTTGATGACACGCTATTCTGCAGGGGCCGAGCCAAACGATATCTGTAGACTTGCACATTAAGTCAGTGTAGATTTTTCGATTTATTCGGGTGTGAAGCTGGCTCTAAATCGAGGTTTTCTCTTAGATTGGATAATCCGCTAAGGAAATTGTCACTTTGAGAGAGTTCGCCAAGGGGAAAAATGTGACCACCCAGAGAATCTGAGTGGCCATGTGTTTAAAACGGTTGTTCTAGTGGTTCGGCATCAAAATCAAGGTGGTGGTGCATAAAGGCTTCCGCAACGTAGGCGAGTATGTCACCGTTAGGTA
>JAAYOK010000313.1 GCA_012520355.1 Bacillota bacterium
TCCTTTAGATGGTCATATATTTAGAGAAGGACATGGTCAAATAGCCTGGGGAAAAACATCTATCGGCAGATTACTGGAAAACTATAACCATAATCTAGCAAAATCCGCAAATTTCTGCCCTGATTTTTCCCAATTCCTTACGGAACATAAATCATTGTCTTGGTCATGCCCCCATCAATGATTAGATTCGTTCCATTCATGAATCGATTGTCGGGATGCGTCAGGAAGAGACAAGCACCTGCAATATCGCCGGGGTGGCCCACGCGACCTGACCAGTGCTGAACATGGTCAATATCCCTCAGTGCCCCATAATCGCGCGTTTCGATCCAGCCGGGACTGATGGAATTAACTTGGATTCCATCATGAGCTAAGGAGGCCGCTAAAGCATGTGTCAGAGCGATAATGCCACCCTTGGAGGCGGCATAGGCTTCGGAGTTTTCTTCCGATTGGAAGGCTCGAGTGGAAGCGATGTTCACAATGGAACCAGAATTTTGCAGACGCATGACCTTAGCCGCTTCACGGGAACAAAGGAAGGCCCCTCGCAAGTTGGTGTTCAAAATGGTATCCCACATCTCTACACTAAGCTCATACGGGGAGCCGAAACGGGAAAGAGCAGCATTGTTAATCAAGATGTCCACGCGGCCATATCTCTCCCGAACCGTGTTCATGAGCGCCACAATCTGCTCAGGCTCCCTCACATCGGTGGGCACAAAGAGGGCCTTTCCTCCTTGTTCTACAATCAAACGCTCCGTCTCGGTCCCTAGATGGGGTTCAAGTTCGGCTAGGACTACCTGGGCCTGACATTTGGCATAGGCCTTGGCCACTTCAGCACCAATGCCCTGGCCAGCACCTGTCACAATCACGACTTTGCCTTCATAATCTCGGGAAATCACTGCTTGTACCTCCTTCAATCGGCAAGACGAATCTCGTAGATCGATCCCCACAGCTTACCGGTGACAAAGAGACGATCCTGCTTGGCATCATAGGCGATACCGTTGAGAACGTCCGCTCCTTCGTTTTCCACCTTTTCTTGTCGATACAGATCCGAAAGATCAATCCAACCCAAGACCTGGCCAGTGCTAGGATCGATACGGCAAAGACGATGATCAAACCAAATATTGGCCAGAATCTCGCCCTGAACATACTCCAGCTCGTTCAAGAACCGAATCGGTCCTTCTGCACCATATACTTCCACCGTCTTAATCGGTTCATAGGACTTAGCATCCAAGTACGTGAGAACATGAGATCCATCACTCATAATCAGATCTTTGCCATCGGTGGTAAGCCCCCACCCTTCACCCTCGTAGTGGAACTCTTTGACCTGCTTGAAATCTGCCAGATCATAAACGAGACCTAAACCCTCTTTCCAAGTGAGCTGTATGATAGAGCCATCCAGGATGGCCACCCCTTCGCCAAACAGACCAGCATCAAGCTTGTGGACTTGAAGAACTGCCCCATCCTCCAGATTAACCTTGCGGAGGGACGACTCACCATAGAGACCTGTACCCTCGTAGAGAAAGCCTTCAAAATAGACCAATCCTTGGGTAAAAGCCTTTGGATCATGGGGATAACGATTTACCACCCAATAAGAATGGGTGGGCTCTGCCGCGTCTAGGAAGCGTGGAGTCAAGATATAGACGAAAAGAACAAGCACTTTGAGCCAGGGCTTGAGGAGATGATTTAGCATCAATTACCATCCTTTTGGAATCTCTTCTGGGTACAATACATGGAGAAAGGAGAGTTCGCAATGAACTTGAAAGGTTTTGGCCCCATTATCGTCATTGTAGCTGTCTTAGCTGTGCTGACTATCTCCCAAGGACTATTCAACAGCTCGATTGAGCCGGAAATGCTCCAGTCGCAGGTAAGCGGCACGGGCACGTCTTTAGGAGACGTCAAGAAGTTTGAACTGGAAATTGAACTGAATAACAATAGGGACATCGAAATCCGTTATCAGACCCAAGGAGAACGTACCGAAGCCCAGTATCTCCGAGAAGACCAAAATGGGGAAATGCTCTCTGGTGAAGAAGCCACCAACGCCATCCAGGTTATTATCGAGTCGTCCCCATCCCTGGCGAACACCGAACCCTTGACTTTGATTCAAGGAATTTTAGATCAATTGGAAATCCACCAAGCGAATCTTCGGGAATTCGACTTAGACTATGAGCTCATGGACGGAATGGAACGCTCCATCGAGCTAGAAGTCGATATTGAACGCGGCAATGATGACGCTGACGATGCGTGAAACAACTAGGAGGGATCTTCGTTCAACTGCTCCTTGATCCTCACTAACACGTCGATAGCATTCCTGAAGCCCAACTGTTCTTCTCGTAACTCCCCCAGATAGGCTCGCTCTTTAGGCCATAGGTTTCGCCAGTACCGAGTGGAGAGGAACGGCGGGTGCAAAATCTCCTCAATCTCAGCAATCCGCGCTTCTAGCTTAGAAATCCGGATCATGATTGCCTGTGAGATGATCTCATGGGCAATTTCCGTTTTGTCTGTGCGGCGCTTACCCACCGTGGCCAAGCGGAAATTACGGATCGCCTCGTCGAGATCGTCCTTTTCCAATGCCTTGAGGGCCCTGTTCACATAGGTGGATTGCGGCAGATAACCATATTTGTCGAGCCCTGCGATGCCGAGTTTCGTGACTACTCCGGTTAAAATACCAGTGAGCAATCCAAGCGAAGGAATCATGTTAGATTTTTAGAGCCTTTTCCAGCCAATCTGCTGTCTTGGGATTCACTTCTTTAAACTGCCGCCATTCTTGCTCGGAAATTTCCAGGGGATCCTTACCAAACATCTGCTCAATATTGCGCGAAGCGGCCTTGACGAGCTCTCGATTCACCGATAAAGCCGCCAAGACAGAACCGCTTACAGCAAATAGGCCGTCAACGAAATCGAGTCCGGTGATACTCTCTAAGCCTAGTTCCAATAAGAGACCTGCCAAAAAGCCTACTCCTCCAGCAGCCGTGGTCTTAACAATCTTACTCACAATGTTCCGCCCCTTTCCTCCTTGATACTCTTGATCGCTTGGGCAATATATTCGTCTTTTTGCCGTAGTCGTTTCTCCAATTCACGGATCTCGGCCCGAAGTTTTGTCTCGGTCCGAGCTTTGTTGCCAAAGAAGCGGCGATACAAGACAGCGATATTGATGCCCAATACAATTCCCACAAGGGTCCCAAAGAGCAGGTATGTCATGTTCATTACGTCCGCCCCCTTGTCATCAAACTTACCTAGATAATTTCCACAAAAAGAAGAAAACCCCTCCATCAACAGACAAGTCGGAGGGATTCCCTTGCTACCGGGCTAAAGGACTTCTATACCTAAGACCGATTTCATCTGGGCTAGAGCAAAGTGGTGGGCCTCAAGGTCAAAACTTGCCACTCCTTGTTCAGACACGCTCGTTTTTACA
>JAAYOK010000053.1 GCA_012520355.1 Bacillota bacterium
GCTCTACCATTGAGCTACACCCGCAAAAAAATGGTCGGGGCGAGAGGATTTGAACCTCCGGCCTCCTGCTCCCAAGGCAGGCGCGCTAGCCAAACTGCGCCACGCCCCGACTGACAATGTCAATCTTACCACAGAAGCCTAATTGCTGTCAACAGCTTTTGCAGGCTTTTTCACTTGTTTTATCACTTCCAGCATTTTTTGCATGGCCAAATAGCGATGGCTAATCTGGTTCTTCACCTGGGACCCCAGTTCGGCAAAGGTCTTCTCGTACTCAGGCACAAAGAACAAAGGATCGTAACCAAAACCCCCTGTACCCCTTGGCTCAAAGAGAATGACGCCACGACAAATGCCTTCCGTCAGCTCTACGGGACCCCCTGGTCTTGCCAATGCCATTACGCAGCGAAAACCCGCTCCCCTTGCTTCAAGGGGGACATCTTGTAGTTTCTCCAGGAGCAGTGCATTGTTTTTTTCATCCGAACTCGATTCACCGGCAAAGCGAGCTGAATGAACACCTGGAGCTCCTCCCAAAGCATCGACTTCCAAGCCAGAGTCGTCAGCTAGGACCAATTCGCCGGAGAGTTCAGCAATTTCCACAGCCTTCTTCCGGGCATTGGCCTGAAACGTGTCACCATCTTCAATCACCGGCGGAAAGTCCCCTATTTCGGACAATCCCACGACGTCTAAATCAAGGTGTGCCGTTAACGCTTTGATTTCTTGAACTTTATGCAGATTATGACTGGCCACAACTAGGCGCATCTTACTTGCCCCCAAACTTCTTCGCCAAATCGGCCATAAGTAAGGTACTTTGGATCTGGAACAACTCAGAAATTCCTTTTTCCGCCAAATCCATCAATTGATCCATTTGGGCTCGGGAGAAAGGTTCCCCCTCTGCGGTACCCTGAACTTCTACCAGCTTACCACTTTGGGTCATGACAACATTGAAATCTACTTCCGCGGCAGAGTCTTCAGCATAATCAAGATCCAAGACCGCCTCCCCGCCTACAATGCCCACACTAGTGGCAGCCAAGTATTCCTTTACACCGGGATGGCCTTCAATTGTACGGAGGGCATCGGCCAGCGCAATAAAGGCTCCAGTAATCGATGCAGTCCTCGTGCCACCATCGGCCTGAATCACATCGCAGTCGATCCAGATCGTTTTTTCACCTAAGGCCTTCATATCTACCACAGAACGGAGAGAACGGCCAATTAAGCGTTGAATCTCATGGGTACGGCCCCCAATTCTCCCCCGCGCGGATTCCCGTTGATTACGGACTGCGGTAGCCCGGGGTAACATCGAATACTCTCCCGTAATCCAGCCTTCTCCCTGCCCCCGCAAAAAGAAGGGAACTTTGTCTTCAATGGTTGCGGTGCATATTACTTTCGTGTTTCCCACTTCGATCAGGACTGAGCCTTCGGCATGCATGTTTACGTCTCTGGTAATTTTCACCGGACGTAGCTGATCCCGGGTCCGTCCATCGGCCCTAGTAAATTCCATCTACTCTGCCACCTCCGAACCTAGACTGCGATACTGAGCCACACCTTGTTCGTAGACGCTGTTGCCCAGGCTGTCAATGGCCACAATCGCGGGGAAATCCTCAACGACCATGCGGTGCACAGCCTCAGCCCCTAGGTCTGGATAGGCCACAACTTCCACCTCTTTGATACTCTGGGAAATGTAAGCAGCTGCTCCACCAATGGCGGCGAAGTAGACGGCACCTTCTTCTTTCATGGCTTCCACCACATGGGCTCCCCGGCCCCCTTTACCGATCATACCCTTGACACCTTGTTGCAATAGGGGCACCGTTAGACTGTCCATGCGTACAGAGGTGGTGGGACCCGCCGAGCCAATGGGCTGACCTGGTTTGGGAGGCGTTGGTCCTACGTAGTAAATGATGGCACCCTCTGGATCAAATGGTAAGGGCTTGCCTTCGGCAATCAGCTTCACAAGACGTTGGTGAGCGGCATCCCGCGCCGTATAGATCACACCGCTAATGGCTACCTCTTGCCCCGCACGCAGACTCTTGGCATCTTTCAGTGGGGTTGTGACACGAATCATTCTAATCTCCTCCTACTTCTTACTCTTACTCTACTCTAATTCTAACAGGGCCACTAGGTCGCGAAAATGCGTTCCTCGGGCCATGAAATTCTCATATTGATCAAAGCTCGCACTGGCAGGAGATAAAAGGACCACGTCACCTGGTTCTCCCAACCTATGCGCGAGGGCGACGGCCTCCTGTAAGTCTTCGACTTCGTCTAGGGAGACGCCTCCTTGAGAAACGACCGCTTGACGTATTTTTCCTGCGGTACTACCCAGCAGGATTAAATGTTTAACCCGATCCACGATAGCCTTACCCAAATCGGCAAAGGCAAGGTCTTTATCGGAGCCGCCCGCTATCAAAATGATAGGCTCTGCAAAAGAGGCCAGGGCAGCCATGGTCCGCTCAGGTGTGGTGGCGATGGAATCATTGTAATACTTCACGCCCTGGGCTTCCCCGACAAATTCAAGCCGATGGGCTACGCCCCTAAAGGTCTGGGAGACCCTGCGGGCTGCCTCTAAGCTCGCACCTGCGCCATAGCTCAGTAAGGTAGCGGCCAGGAAGTTTGCCACATTGTGCTGTCCCGGCAAGGCCATCTGTGAGCGTTTAGCAAAGATCTGCTCCTTTGTGCCCTGGGCAAAGATCAAGTCATCGCCTTGCAGATAGGCACCTGGATTCACCTTCGTTGTCAGACTAAAAAAGCAGATGCGACCAGGAGCTTCCTTAGCCATGGCTCGCACGTTGGGATCGTCATAGTTTAGAATCAAGAAATCCGTGGGCTTCTGGTGGCGATAGATGGCCTTTTTGGCGGAAATGTAATTGTCCATGGTGTGATGGACATCAAGGTGGTTTTGGGTAATATTGGTGATGACCGCCCCTTGTGGGCTATGGACAAGTCCGTCCAATTGAAAGCTGGAAAGCTCCAAGACCACCCGATCCTCTGGACCGATTTGGTCAATTTCCCCGATCAGAGGTACTCCGATATTTCCCCCTACATAGACAGGCAAATTGCTCTCCTTAAGGATTTCCCCGACTAGGCTTGTTGTCGTGGTCTTGCCGCTACTTCCGGTAATCCCGTAAATCGGTCCTTGACTATAACGAAAGACCAAGGCAATTTCACTGGTAAGACGACCAAGGGCCGCGATTTCCTTCAGTTCCGGCAGATCTTTGGGAACCCCAGGGCTCACCACCACCATTTCAAAGTCAGTTAGGCCCTGAAGATAGTCAGGGCCCAAGACTAGCTCAATTCCTAGAGCTTGAAACGCATCTAGCCGCTCACCCATTTCGCTTTGGGTCTTACTATCCCGCCCACTCACCAGAGCTCCGGCGTTTTTCAGAAAGCGAATCAGAGCCAGGTTACTAATTCCAAGCCCGATGACGGCCCCTCGCTTGGCTGACCAGTCCTTCCTGTACCTTCTTTGCATTAGCTCTTCTCTCCTGACATAGAATAAAAGCCCACCGCAGGTAAACGCTCTGCAAGCAAGAGCTCAGCGGTGGCTTGGAAAGCCTGTGGATCGCCACTGACCCAGAATTGTGTTGCGAGACTAGGGTCTTCAGCCTAAATAAAGTGTATTGCCATCAAATCTGGGAACCACCCAGGAGCTCATAGTCCTTCTCAAGGGGCTCCCTCAAATCAAGATGCCCTACTAAAGTAGGAATTTGCCGACCATCCACTAGAATCTGGACCCGCTGGACACCGCGGGTCCCAACTACAGTATTGACGATACCATACACCGTTATGAGTTCTCCTGAACTACCTCCAGGATGATTGGTGACCAGGTGGTGGCTGAAATTCAAATACAGCACATCACCTGCTTGACGATAACCTAGAAATTCTACCCCCTCAGGCAAGACAGGGGCCAAATCGGCCTGTTTAGGACCTGCTATGAGATCTTGCAGACGCTCCTCCAGGGTGCCATGACCCTGACGAAACTCTGGAACCAAGCCTGTGCTATCAGGGCTACCGAAATAGACGACATAAAACGGCTGAGCCAGATCGATGGCCATGGACGGAAGCTCGTCTTTGTCATTGGAGTAATACCAGACAGTGCGCACCACCAATAGAAGAAGTAAGAACCCAACGGCCATGGTTACGCCTTGTCGCCATTTCATAGCTTCGCCCCCTTAACGTTTGTTCTCTAGGTAGAAGCGCAATATCCCGTTATAGATGCCTTGAGCAGCCACTTTTTGAAATCCAGGGGAACGCAATAAGACTTCTTCATCTGCATGATCCAAGAAACCCACCTCTACCATAATGGCAGGCATCTTCGTCTGGTTGAAGACAGCAAGATCGTCCCGCCCCCAGATCCTCCGATTGGCGAGGGTGATGGCCTTGACCACTTCGTCCTGTACAGCACGGGCTAGGACCTCTGAGGCAGGGTCTTTCGCCCTATATAAGGTCTCCGTTCCTCGCGCCGTTCCTCGGTTGACATGGGCATTGGAGTGGATGGAAATATACATGTCTGCCTGCGCTTGATTGGCAATGGCTGGGCGTTCAAAGATGGAAACGTATGTATCCTTCTCTCTAGTATATACAACTTTTGCACCCGCTTGACTGAGAAACTCGCCAAGATACAAACCAATAGCTAAGTTCACATCTTTCTCAAAGGTGCCGTGAAAACCAATGGCCCCTGGATCTGTTCCGCCATGACCTGGATCTACCACAATGGTTAGGCCCGATAAATCTCCACTTGGCAGGATTTCTTCTTCCTCTACCGGAACGAGGGGACCTCCCTCAAAATGGGCCAAATACTGGTTGGCTTCATGGGCCGTTCCCAAGAAAAGTGGAATCACGAACTCATCATGCTGCAATTGCTCAATGGGCAGAGGTGCCACAGGCTCTGTCACCTGCAAGACAATTCGAGTCACAGCTGGCATATGCTGGCTGGCACGGAGACGCAAGACTCTCCCCTGATCCATAGCTCTGTCAAAGGAAGGAATCATGAGTGTGGTATCTTGTAAATCTAAGACCAAGCGGAGAGGATCCGTTAGGTAGACAGCCTCAACTATAGGAGCTGCTGATGCCTTAAGGCGTAGTTGCAACTGATCCCCGTCCTCTTCCAGCTCAAGGGCTGTGAGCTGGAAGTTAAACTCAACCTCGAGGCCTCCCTCAGGCCAAGGGTTGACACGATAGCCGGTGGAGCCACTTAGATCAAAGACAATTCGCATCGTATCCTCATCAAAACGACTACTCCGAATCGAGCGAATGACAGGGTGATCTTGGGTTTCCACAACTGGCAGTGCATCACCGCCCACCCCAAAGAGATCAACCACGAGGCGATCTGGTTCTCGTAATAAGTAGGTCTGGTAGCCAGTATATGACTGGAGACTCAGGAAAACCCTGGAACGGGGTCCACCCATAAAAATGATTTCTTTCAGGTCTTGTTCTTCTTCTGGATGGTGTAAGACAATCAACTCGCTAGCTGGCCCTTCAGCTACCTGTTCCTCTTCCACTTCTACGACCGGGGGCGCGCTTGGTTGACGAATCAGGCTTGAAGTCAACAAAGACTCTGGTGCTCGCCTCTCACGGGGAGGTTCCAAACGCAGTCCCATGGCGTCCTGATCAAAAACTAGACTGAGTCCGAGCCGGTTGGCAATAAAACGGACGGGGACCACAACTTCCCCCTCCACCAATTGGGGCGGGACATCTAACTTATGTTCTTTCCCATCGACCAGTGCACTTTCTGCACCTAACTGCATATGAATGGTCTGATCGGGAAACACCAACTCAATCTCCCCAGAGGAGGTGGTTATGGTGACGTTCGCCCCAAGATATGCTTGAAATACATCCACCGGGATCATGAAATTCCCGTTCATCATGGTCAAGGGATGCTTAAGTGCCACTTCGGTCTCGCCCACAAAGAGTTTTAGGGCGGCGTCGCAGTGGCTGGGATTAACAAGTAGAATTAGGGCAAGAAAAAAAAGAACTAGGGCAACACGCTTCATATTTTTACCTCCACCTACAATTACTACAAACATTTCTCCCTCGAAAGGAGGAATCCTCTATGGTTTCACGTTTTTGGCTCCGTCTAGGAAAGTTGGGCTTGATTCTACTAGGATCCTACCTCGTTTTTGCCTATATTGTTGTTGTCACCATCATTGTTCGTGAAGAACTCACCATTGTCGACGCTAGCAAAGTCATTTCTGTCGTAAAATCTGTCCCAGGCACCAGCACCCTGGAAGGTCAAGTGCGTGATGTCTTTGGCGATCCTGTTCCCTTTGGGGTCATCATCCTAGGCGATCACTTGGTACAAGCAGATAATACGGGTGCCTTTCGCATCACAAATCTGAATCCTGGACGTTTCACGCTGGAAATCTTCGCAGGAGACTATGCCAAGTATAGTCGGGAGATTCAAATTGAGGAGGGAATCAATCATCCCACCATCAAGTATGAGGTGGGTCTTTGGCCCCAGGTCTTCCTGGTGGATTTTCATATCTTCTACAAGGGTGATGGGGAAATCTATGGCATGGTAGGCTTCGCCAACGGAACGAATGAACCCATCTACATTGAACAAGCTACAATTATCAACCCCAAGGGTGAGGTCATCGTTGATGTCCTCCACGACAACGATGGCTTTCAATATTTCACGGATCTTTCCAATCGTCTGGAAGTCATCGAACAGCCGCAAAAGGCCCTCAAGTGGCCCGGGCAAATGGTACAGGGAGGTGAGTTTCCCTCAGTAAAAGGTCACTTTCCCCCTGGCCCCTACACAATCGAGGTCCACTATGCTTTTCAAGCAGGACATGATCTGGGGCAGTACCAAGTCTTAACCATTACAGACCATCTCGATCTAGAAAAGCATTGGACACCCCACCTTCCTTAACAGCCCCAACTCTGTTATAATACATCCAAAGGGGAGGTTGGCTATGTCTCAGATCAAAGTCATTTCTGAAAACCGCCGGGCCCGTCATGATTACTTTATCGACGATACCATGGAAGTGGGTATTGTTCTGCAAGGCACTGAGGTGAAATCCCTCCGCCAAGGTAAAGTCAATCTACGGGATAGTTATGCCCGCGTAGAAAATGGTGAGGTCTTTCTCTACGGGATGCACATTAGCCCCTACGAGCAAGGCAATCGCTTTAATCATGATCCCATCAGACCACGGAAATTATTGCTACATAAGCGTGAGATTCGGCGCTTAATTGGGAAAACCAAGGAAGAAGGTTACACCTTGGTTCCTACCCGCCTCTATTTTTTGCGAGGAAAATGTAAGGTAGAGTTGGCCCTGGCGAAGGGTAAAAAGCTTTACGATAAACGCGAGGCAGCAGCACGCAGAGATGCTACCAGAAGGGCCCAGCAAGCCCTAGGAGTTGATCGTTAATCGAGGGGGGGTTCTTGACAATGCCCTTGATTTTTGATATCCTTAACTCGTAATCCACCACGGGGGTGAATTAGTTTCGACGTGGGTAGGAAAAGCATCAGAAGCGAGCCGAGGTCCCCAATGCCTCGTTAAAAGTGGGAAAAGCAATAACTGCAAACAATAATTACGCCTTAGCTGCTTAGTTCAGCTAACGTCCCTTATTTCTCTGTCTGTTAGAAATAAGAGTGACGTCAACTTACAGACTACCCTTTGAGAACTGCCTGGAGCTGAAAGGGGAAAATTACGGGCTGGTTCATCCTTTAGCTGGCCACAAAGTAGAAGGATGAACGAGAACCAAATTTGTGGCTGCGCTCGGAGATGCTGGTGTGATTTCACTTACGGACAGCGGTGCAACTCCGCTCACCTCCACCAAAA
>JAAYOK010000314.1 GCA_012520355.1 Bacillota bacterium
AAAATGGAAAAACAGACGAACACTGTCACAAAGAACAGGAAGGATGGGGTGGGTAGATGAACTGGTCGTATTTATGGAGGGAATGGATTCGCCCTCTCGGTGGAGCTGTAGTTTTGGCAGCTTTCATCATTGTTTTTATCGGACAATCCTTTAGGGTGGATGGAGCGTCCATGGAGAACACTCTTTTCCATGGGGAACGGGTCATGGTAGATAAGCTCACCTATCGTTTTCGAGAACCCAGGCAGGGGGAAGTAATTGTCCTAAATATGCCAGGAACAAGGTTTATTAAACGGGTGATCGCAGTGGGTGGCGATACGGTGGAAGAACGTTTTGGTGTGATCTATGTGAATGGCTTGCCCGTGGATGAGCCCTATGTAGATAACAAAACGACAATGAACTGGGGCCCCTTTACCGTACCCCAGGGTCATGTGTGGGTTATGGGTGACAATCGTCCTAGAAGTGACGACAGTAGGGGGACAGTGGGCTTCTTGCCCACAGGGGATATCGTGGGACGAGCCATCTTCCGCTATTGGCCCCTGCATAAGATCAGCTTGATGTAATGGGTAGAACAGCCAGCGAGACAGGATAAAAAAAGGAAGCAGTTTGGTCTTCATGACCACTGCTTCCTTCAATTTTACCTCTGTAAGAAGGGAATGCTCTCCCACCAAGGTCGCGAACAGCGGGGCGATATCTCGGTAGGTTCTGTACCTGCTATAAAGATTTCTCGCCTCGTTTCTTCTGGTGGCAAATTACAATCATCTGTGACTAATAGTCCTGTTTTTGTATCAATGAGCACTCCTTCGATGAGCCCACTAGGTTTAGGGAAGTCAGAGATGGGGGTGTTTTTTAGCGCTTCACGCATGAAATTACCCCAAATCGTAGCAGCATTCCAGGAACCGTAGCGCACTCCTTTATACACCATTCGTTTGGGCGTGTCTTCCCCAAACCAGACTACGCTGACCAAATCCGGTGTGTAGCCAACAAACCAGGCATCTTGATAGTCGGAGTGGGTTCCGGTTTTGCCAGCTGCCGGGCGACCAATATTGGCGTTCTTGCCCGTACCACGCTCAATCACTCCCCGGAGTAGATCGGTCATGATATAACTGGTTTGCTCACTCAAGACCACTTCAAGCTGGGGGCCATGTTGCTCTAAGACATTTCCATTGGCATCAGTGACTCGGGTAATGGCATAGGGCTTAGTCTTAATCCCTTGGTTTGCCAAAACTCCATAGGCAGTGGCCATCTCTAATAAGGATACTCCCTTTGTCATACCGCCTAGGGCGAGGGGGGCTAAACCCACGTCATTGACGCGGCCCTGTTCCACGAAGGTGGTAATTCCCATTTTCTTACCATAATCGATCACCGTTTGAGGCCCAAGCTGATCCACTACTTGGGCAGCGATCACGTTGAGGGAATCTTCCACCGCTTCTCGCACAGTCACTTCTCCAGCAAAGGTCTCGTAATAGTTGCGGGGGGTCCAGACCTCTCCCGTGATGGTGGTAAATTCGGTTGGTTCATCCATATACACATCAGCCACAGTCACACCACTGTCGATGGCCGCTGTATAAGGGAAGATCTTAATGGCTGAACCTGGCGAACGAAGGGCTTGAACGCTACGGTTAAAGCTATCCTCCCCGAGACCTCCCACCATAACCCGGATTTCTCCAGTCTGGGGAACCAAGGACAAGATGGCCCCCTGGGGTTGGGTTAGGGTGCCGTCGCCTGAAGATCCCACAGGAATACCTTCTGCCAACGCCTTCTCCGCCGCTCGTTGCATATCCAAGTCAAGGGTTGTGTAGACCCGTAGGCCACCGCTGAAAACAGCGGCCTCACCATACGTTTTGAGCAGATCCGCGATAACATAATCCACAAAATAGCTCGCTTCTACCACTCGTTGCCTGCGTGGGGCCAAAACCAGTGGTTCAGCCTTGGCACGCTCAGCCTCAGCCTCGGTTAGATAACCCACTTCTTGCATACGACTTAAGACGAAATTGCGTCGATCGATGGCAATGTCAGGGTTCACAAAAGGTGAATAGCGGGTGGGCCAACGAATGACTCCTGCAATCAGTGCCGCTTCGCTGACACTTAGCTCTCTTGCGGATTTGCCAAAAAAGGTACGTGAGCCAGCTTCGATGCCATAGGCTCCATGGTTTAAGTAGAATTCGTTTAGGTAGGCCTCAAGAATCTCATCCTTCGAATACTTCCGTTCAATTTGCACCGCCCACAAGAATTCTTCGAGCTTACGCATGATTGTCTTCTTTTGGGTCAGAAACACATTCCGGGCCAGTTGCATCGTAATCGTACCGCCGCCCTGGCTGAAGCTCCAATCTCGGATATTGACTAAAATAGCCCGGCCAAAGGCGATAAAGTTAATGCCGTGATGATTATAGAATTGATCATCTTCAATGGCCACCACCGCGTTCTTCACATGGTCGGGAAGCTCATTGACATCCACCGGGATTCGGTTTTCTTTATATAGATCCGTGATTAATCGACCATTCACATCATAGATGTAAGTAGTAAAGTTTTGATGGATGTTCACTTGGTCGAGACTGGGTGCACTTCTCAAATAGGCTGAGAAAACACCAACTCCGGCTCCGAGCAAAGTGGAACCTAGAATCACTAGTACATAGATAAGAACGGTCTTTCGCTTCACACTGACACCCCCGGGGGACATTTCATGCTTTCATTATAACATATAACTTCGCCAAATAATCTGAATCACCTAGGGTCTCTCTTGGCAAAGTTACGAACACTTGTGAGAGGTGGTAGTCCATGATAAGATTTACTTGGCGCACCTATGTTGGTCTGATCCTTTTTATACTCATGCTTTTTTCCGTATTGACTGTGATGATCGCGGAAAAAAGGTTAGGACCTGTTTTACGCACCTGGGCTGAAACCAGGGCCATGAGTCTGGCCACAAGGGCCATTAATGTGGCGGTGGAAGAGATGATGGCTGTGAATTTGAGCCAAGCAGCCATGGCAGAGCTGATTCGTGATGGGGAAGGTCGCCTACAGGCCATCCAATATGATATGGGAGAAGTGAATCGAGTAAGTAGTCAAGCAACCCATAAGATTTTACAGACCCTAACCAATATGGGTCAAGAAGTGTTTCCCATTCCCGCAGGTCAGCTCATAGGTCTTGATTTTCTTGCTTCCTGGGGTCCTGGGATTCCAGTTCGGATGATTCCTATTGGGGGACTCACCACAACGCCCGTCGCTAGTTTTGAAAGTGCTGGTATCAACCAAACTTGGCATCGCGTGCTCTTGGATGTACAGGTTGTAATGCGGATTGCCGTTCCCTTAGTGGCCGAAGAAATTCTCGTTTCCACCCAGGTGCCTATCTTGGAAGAGGTCTTCATTGGCTCGGTGCCAACCTGGTATTTTGCAGGTCAGGAAAATCTCCTGACCCATGATGGCCGCCTAGAATTTCCCTTGAAGTGAGTGAATGAACAAGTGCGATATAATCATGGAATCATCGAGGCCAAATGGCTGAATAAATGGGAGCAAGAGCCTAGTGACCCGGGAGTTAAAGTTCAGGTTAGACTCATTCCTAAGAAAGAAGCAAAGCTGGATCTAGAGAATGCCAGACTCCTTTTGCTGTCTCATTTTTCGGCTATGGTCGTAGCAGGGAAAGAACCTTGCCTTTCCGTCGTAGGAGCTTCAGGCGAGTGGCTCGAGGAAGCCAGATGTCTTGGCTTGCAGTTCGGGACTGAAGCGGACACTGAAGGCGTTGTGGAAGTTCTTCCCCGGGATTATGTGGAAAAG
>JAAYOK010000315.1 GCA_012520355.1 Bacillota bacterium
TATACATAGTGAGGGCCCCCTGACTACCTGCAGAAGCTTCTAAGGCATAGGTGCCCTCGAGAAGCGTGAAGCCAGAAAAGGACGCAAGGGGAAGGCTTTCGTTTCCTTGATACATGATCATGGAGTCTTGGTTATTGAACACAAAGGGTTCTCCACGAAGGTTCAGCAAGCGCAACGTGACATCAGACTGGGTAGTCAAGGAGTAGACGAAATCGAAGGTTGTTGGCTCAGACACTTCGAATGTATGATAGATGGTTGAATCAGCGTCAATCGTTTGGAGATCCAATTCAATTTTCGTCTGATAGTTCATGGGCTGGCTCATCTGGGATTCAGGTCCTACAATGTTCTGCAAAATGCCTACACCCACCGGTAAGAGTAAGAGCACAGCAAAAATTCTTAGCAGGAGGAGGGGTGAGCGTTTATTCGCCGGTCCACTCAGAGTACTGAACACACCTGCGGCAATCTCCTTAGCCCTTCCCACCCTGAGTAAAAAGATAAGTACGACTCCGAAGAGGAAGGCGAGTGCACCAGAGGTTACAAAGGGATTGAACCCAGAATAGTAGAGAAACTTCGCCACATCCTCTGTGGGCTGGATAACTCTGAAACCATAAACAAGAGCTATCACCGCAGAGAGCAGGACTGTAGGAAGCAGATTTCCTAAAAAGAGCAGGATGGTTCCTTGCACCAGGCGATTTTCGGTTTTGCGCATGAGCATCGTCAAAGGCCAGACCAGAATTAGCGGAAAGACTGGACCAGCGAGACTTATAATAGCCTTTTGGAGAGGATCATATATCCCCACATAGCTGACATGAGGCGAATGGACAAAAAAATTAACCTGAAACTCGGTCACTTGGCCACCAAAAAGGATGGCCAACAGGGCATGTCCTCCTTCATGCACTAAGGCATAGAGAAAGATCACTCCCAAGGGAATACCTACGGATAGCCCAAACAGGGCCATTATTCTTTTCACCGGATCACCTTTTCAGTGGGGGTCAGACCCCCCAAAATATGTCAGGCGTTTTTGCTCTTGGTCCCAAGTGTGCTGTACTTTTTCCGAAGTAGGTAGCCGAAGACTAGGCCTACTACGATGCCAAGGGCGTGTGCGGGGCCACCTACGGAAACCTGGGGATTCTGCACGGTCAAGAGCACATTGACGACGAACAGGGCAATAACCCAATGTATTGCTTTGGATTTCAGAACCAGGGCATCAGGTTGGAGTGCGGCGAAGGCTGCTACGACTCCAAAAGCGGCTGCAGATGCTCCAGCAATAGGTCCACCTTCGTAGCCTATGAAGGCTACATAGGCGAGTATGCTTAGACTACCTAGAAACCCACAAAGAACATAGACGCTATGGAGGATACGTCCGTTTGTTTCTTTTTCCAAGCGTGTGCCAAAAATAAAGAGCAAGAGCATGTTAAGTAGGATATGGACCAGGAGCTCATGGGAGAAGAAGACGGTAAGCAACGACCAAGGTTTCTCTGCCACAAGATCCGGATCAAGCAGAAATACACCAGCCAAACCTGGAGAGACATTCAAAGCAACGAAGACAATGATGTTTATGAGTAGCAAAGTCCATGTTGCAGGGCTACGTGAAAACTTGACAGACTTCATCTCAGACCTCCTGGAATCTTACAGGTTCGGCGGATAATTTTGCTCAAACTCACTCCTGGTGAGCCCGAACAGAATCTCATCATAGTAACGTCCCTGGGAGTATACCATCTGTCTTCTGCGACCTTCCTCGGTGCATCCGAGCTTTCTGAGCATGGTGGCAGATGCGATATTTACCTCCAAGACGCTTCCATAATACTTATTCAACCTTCGCTCATAAAAGGCGTAGCGCAAGATAATCTCCATTGCTGCGGTTCCGTAACCTTTACCTCTGTGATCTCGGTCAATTTGCATACCCACGCTAAAGGTTCCGTTCTTCTCATCAATGGA
>JAAYOK010000316.1 GCA_012520355.1 Bacillota bacterium
GAACCTGGAAGGTCACCTGCTCCAAATACACTGTGTCGGCAAGAGTGATTCCTTGGGTCAGAATCTCGTTTTGGACCTTACCTGAATGAACATAATCCACAGTGATACCAACTTCGCGTGCCGGCACCATTCGCACAATACCTGCAGACTGCAATGCTTCCCGCGCGGCACCGCCATAGGCGCGAATTAAGCCCCCTCGTCCCAGGAGAGTACCACCGAAATAGCGGGTGACCACCACGACGCAGTTAACGATCTCGTGATTTTTCAGAACCTCTAAGATGGGTAGTCCTGCTGTGCCACTCGGTTCGTTATCATCACTATATTTCTGAATTTCCTGATTCATACCTAGGATATAGGCAGGGACATTGTGGGTGGCATTCCAGTGTTCTTTGCGCACCTCATCAATGAAGGCTTCCGCCTCCTCTTGGGTTTCCGCTGGCTTAATACGCGCAATAAACTTGGATTTCTTCTCAATCAGCGTAATTTCCGCTTCTTTAGCTACGGTCTTATACTCTACAAGCATTCTACCACCTCAAGGAAGTGTTCAACATCCTTTTGCATCTTCCTTCCGGTTCTGCTATTCTAGTCTAGTGAGGAGGATACGCATGGATATTATCAAGCAACTTGCCAGAGAGTTAGGAATCCGTCCCCATCAGGCTGAACAGACAGTTGCACTTTTAGATGACGGAAACACCATTCCCTTCATCGCCCGTTATCGCAAGGAAGCCACGGGAGAACTGGATGAAACAGTGATTCGGGACCTTGCAGAAAGGCTCAGTTACCTCAGGAGTCTAGAGGAACGGAAAGCCGAGATCACAAGGCTGATCGACGCCCAAGATAAGCTCACGCCTGAGCTTACCGCCTCGATTCAAGGGGCCACAAGTTTACAGGAACTCGATGATCTCTACCGACCATTTAGGCCTAAACGTAGAACCAGAGCTTCTATGGCGAAAGAGAAGGGGCTTGAGCCTCTAGCTCTTAAGCTTTTGGAACAAAGTTCTGAAGATCCCCTAGGCTTAGCAGAGGAGTACGTAACCGATGAGGTTGAAACGGCCGCAGAGGCACTCCAAGGAGCCTGCGATATCCTGGCAGAACAGTTTACGGACGATCCTGCCCATCGTGCCCTGATTCGCAAGTTCACCTATGATACTGGCTTACTTATGAGTGAAAGAGCCCCAAGCGACGAGCCTGCTGAGGCCAATGAGTTTCAAATGTACTTCGACTATTTCGAGGATGTGGCCAAGATACCGCCCCATAGAATCCTAGCCATTAATCGGGGTGAGCGTTTAGGGGCCTTGAAGGTAAAGATCCAAGTCGATGTGGAACGGATTCACGCTCTTTTGCGTAAGGAAATCATGATTAGCCCCACATCTCCTGCTGCAACCTATCTTCAGGCTGCTCTGGAAGATGGCTATGCACGCCTCCTAGCCCCGAGCTTGGAGAGGGATATTAGGAATACCTTAACGGAAAAGGCAGAACTCCACGCCATTGACATTTTCGCTAAGAACTTGCGGGATCTCTTGATGCAAAGTCCGGTTCGGGGTCATAAAGTCTTAGGCATCGACCCAGCCTTTAGAACAGGCTGCAAGGTGGTTGCCATTGGTGAATTTGGCGATCTTTTGGAATACACTACCATCTATCCCCATGAGCCACAAAAACGCTGGACAGAGGCTCTGGCTACCCTGAAGACACTTGTAACAAACCAAAACCTTTCCCTGGTCACCATCGGCAATGGCACCGCTAGCCGAGAAACGGAGCAGCTGGTGGCAGACTTGATTAAAGAACATTGCCCCGAGCTTCAGTACCTTGTGATCAATGAAGCCGGTGCCTCTGTCTACTCCGCTTCGAAATTGGCCAAGGAAGAGTTTCCTGATTTGGATGTATCGATCCGAGGCGCCGTCTCCATTGCCCGTCGGGTACAAGATCCCTTGGCAGAGCTCGTAAAGATTGATCCAAAATCCATTGGAGTGGGCCAGTACCAACATGATGTGAATCAAAAGGAACTTACCACAACCCTAGGGCAAGTGGTTGAAAGTTGCGTGAACCATGTGGGTGTGGAGCTCAACACAGCCTCTGGTGCCTTGCTCAAACATGTCTCTGGTTTGACTGCCAGGGTAGCGGAGAATATCGTCGAGTACCGAGCCACTAATGGTATCTTTAAGCAACGTTCGGAACTCAAAAAGGTGAAGGGCCTGGGACCTAAGGCTTTCGAACAGGCGGCTGGATTCTTGCGGATTGCTGGTGGCATTCGTCCCCTAGATAACACCGCTGTCCATCCTGAATCGTATCCCTTAGCCCTCCAGATTCTAGAGCAAATCGGTTATCAGGAGCAGGATCTCCAAGATCGGGAGACCTTAAGTCAAATTCGCGAGAAGCTTGCCACCCTCAAGCCTAGGGAAGTGGCGGAGGCTCTGCAAGCTGGGGAGCCAACAGTGCGGGATATTATCGGTTCCCTCAGTCAACCGGGACGAGATCCTAGAGATGAGCTGCCTGCTCCACTTTTTAGGGCAGATGTCCTCAGTATGGAAGATTTAAAGCCAGGCATGGTCCTCCAAGGCACAGTACAAAATGTAGTCGACTTTGGAGCTTTTGTCGATATAGGTGTCAAAAAGGCTGGCTTAGTCCATATCTCACAGCTCAGTGACAGATATGTGAGACATCCAACCGATGTAGTACAGGTTGGCGACATTGTCTCGGTTCGGATCCTGAATGTAGAACCGAATCTTGGTAGAATTAGCTTATCCATGAAGAGTACAGAATAATGAAAGGGGCTGTTCAGTTCAGCCCCTTTTTCGTTCATTCCATTTGTCACTTAGGCATCGCCACGCTTAGCCGATAGCCACTCATGAATACCAAGGGCTGCTCGTTTACCTGCGCCCATGGCACTAATGACGGTGGAAGCACCTGTTGTAATATCGCCGCCAGCCCAAACACCTGGAATGCTCGTGGCGCCATTATCATCATACGTGGAGATATTTCCCCACTTGTTAAGCTCAAGGCCATCCACCCTTGTGGTTAGCATGGGGTTCGCACCCTGCCCCACAGCAACAATGACTGTGTCCACGTCTAGGGTGAAGTTGGAACCTGGGATCTCTACCGGTCTTCTCCGTCCGCTACTATCGGGTTCACCAAGCTCCATCTTGACGCATTCCATGCCCCGCACACGAAAGCGTTCGTCGCCTAAGATGCGGGCAGGGTTGGTGAGTAAGCGAAATTGGATTCCTTCTTCTTCCGCGTTCTCGATTTCCTCGTGGCGGGCAGGCATTTCCTCCCGACTTCTCCGATAGACGACATAGACTTCTTCTGCCCCAAGCCGCAGAGCCACGCGAGCTGCGTCCATGGCTACGTTTCCGGCACCTACCACAGCCACACGCTTGCCAACCTTGATGGGTGTATCATACTCTGGGAAGAGGTAGGCTTTCATCAGATTAGCCCTAGTGAGGAACTCATTGGCACTGTAAACACCATTGAGGTTTTCCCCTGGGATATTGAGAAAATATGGTAGGCCAGCGCCGGTACCAATAAAGGCGGCAGCATAC
>JAAYOK010000317.1 GCA_012520355.1 Bacillota bacterium
CGATCCCGCAACGAGGAATATTGATCCTGATGAGATCAGGAAAAGGATCACTCCCAAGACCCGCGCAATAATCTATGTTGACTATGCCGGACATCCATGTGCGATCGATGAGATCAGAGATATTGCCAAGGATCACGACCTCCGGATTATTGAGGATGCGTGCCACGCACTTGGTGCCTCATATAGTAGCCATAAGATCGGCACGTTCGCTGACATGACAATCTTCAGTTTCCACCCCGTCAAACCAATAACCACCGGGGAAGGAGGAGCCGTGGTAACTGATAATCCAGAGCTCGATGCTGAACTCAGGCTGCTCCGGAGCCATGGTATCACCCGGGATGTAGGAGATATGTTTGGTGAAGGGGCGTCATGGGGATACGACATGCAATTTCTCGGTCGTAACTACCGGATGACCGACATTCAGGCAGCGCTGGGCATATCTCAGTTGAGGAAGATTGACTCCTTCATCAAGAGGAGAAATGAGATTGGAGCATTATACACCAGGGCTCTATCCGACCTAGCATGGCTTGACCTGCCCAATATCCAGGAACATGTGACTCATGGGTGGCATCTCTATACTGTTCTGCTCAAGGGGGTTGAACGAAACACCTTATTCTCTTATCTGAAAGAGCAGGGAATCGGCGTCAATGTCCATTATATTCCTACCTATAAATTCAGTTACTACCAGAGGCATCACCCCCAGAATGCTAACTCTTTCCCCAACACAGAGGATGTATTCAACAGAATACTGACCCTGCCGCTCTATCCCGATATGAAGGATGAGGATGTGGAGTATATCTCTGAAAGGCTGCACGAAGCTGAGTCTGACTTGAGAATTTCCATATGAGGAGTGTGATAGAAAATATGCGTGTAATGGCTATAGTTCAGGCGAGAATGGGGAGCACATATCTCCTGGACATGCGCCATATATGTTGGCGCATCTTCAACTCAACTCTCAGGAGTTCCTTAGAACGGAGAGACAAAAGTAGGGAGCCCTTATGTTACCCGTATTACTCAGAACTACACCCTCAACCCCCCATACAATGACTATCGAGGTTCTGAATCAATGACATCGAAAAGAGTGCGTATTGTACTCCAAGCAAGAACAACTTCCAGTCGCCTACCAGCAAAAGTGCTTCTTCCTTTGGGGGGCATGCCATTGGCGATCTTATGTGCAAAACGCCTTAACTCATCAGGCCACGAAGTAGTACTTGCAACATCAAATTCAGCATCTGACGATTTTCTCGCTGCAAATGCAAACCGAGCTGGAATACAAGTGTTCCGAGGAAGTCTGGATGATGTACTTAGTCGTTTTCTTGATTGTACATCTGACCTCAAAGACGATGATCTTGTTGTGCGCGCCACTGCAGACAATCCACTCCCCGATGGAGACTTCGTTGAACAGTTGATATCGGCATTTGAACGTTCAGGCCAAGATTACTTAGGTACCTCATCCCCTTCTGATGGATTGCCCTATGGTTTGAGTGCGGAAATCTTTACAATAGGTGCCCTGCGAAAGAAAGCTAAAAATAACCAAGATCTACTTGCACGTGAGCACGTAACCACTGAATTGCGCCGAGAGGCAGGAACAAATGGCATCGTGCCACAGGGATTATTCCTAGACAAGGATTATTCTGACCTTCGCGTTACGGTTGATACACTTGAAGACTATCTTTTTATGGTAGGATTGTTTCAGCATGTTATCTGTCCTGAAAGGATACCTTGGCATCACCTTATCGAAAAGTTAATTTCACAAAAAACAAGTTCCAAAATGATTCCCTATAAAGTCGAAAATAATATCAAATTCAGTTGTATTACTCTGGGTACCGCTCAATTAGGTTTTAATTATGGTATCGCAAACAGTTCAGGGTGCCCAAGTGATGAAGAGGCTTGTAAAATTCTCTCTCTTGCTAAAGAAGCAGGCGTAACGCATCTTGATACCGCTCGTGCCTACGGTAATGCGGAGACACGGATTGGTCATTTGTTACCTGGTAGGGTTGCTGAGGATTTTCACATTATTTCTAAATTGCATCCCATAACGAATATTCCGAACAACGCTTCAGTTACTGAAATTGCAAGTGCGGTGGATGCCAGCATCTATTGTTCCTGCCGCGAACTTAAGCGCCCCTATATTGATGTGATGATGTTCCATCGATATGCAGACATGGTCCACTGGAATGGTGCTGCTATGGACAGACTTTCGGCCCATGTCAAAAATGGTGTTATTGGTGAAATAGGAGTCTCCGTCTACACGCCAGAAGAGGCAATGAACAGTATAGCTGATGAGCGAGTATCACACATTCAGATACCTTTTAACTTGCTTGACGACCGCTGGACTGCACAAGATTTCCTGCAGGCACTTGAAGCACGGGATAATTTGAAAATCCATGCTAGAAGCATCTTCCTGCAAGGCTTGCTGTTGAACGAGGCTGAGGTTTGGCCACAATGGGCTACCGAATCACATGAATTAGTTGGAAAAATTGAAGAACTAACACAATTACTCAATCGAAAGAACAAGATAGACCTTTGTATGTCGTATGTCAGGGCCTTCCCATGGGTGACTTCATTGGTGGTTGGTGTGGAAAGTGCAAAACAACTGGCTGAAATTCTCGTTCTAACTCATGAGCAGCCTTTAACTCAAGAGGAATGTGCCATCGTACAAGAAGTTTTCCGTGGTGTGCCCCAACGTTTGTTAAATCCATCCTTATGGTAATAAAGGGCCAAGTGGTATCGATGATCAACAAACCAGATTTCAGCCTAGATGGTCATGTAATACTCCTGACCGGTGCATCAGGTTATCTCGGTAATGCTATGTGTGATGCGATCACTAATGCAG
>JAAYOK010000318.1 GCA_012520355.1 Bacillota bacterium
TTGCAGTTCATGGCTATCTAGATAGTATTGCCACGGGTGATGTAGTTCGCTTTGAACATGAGTTCCTAGACTTCCTCCGGAAAGAGCAGGGTGAACTCCTGGCTGAACTGCGGAGTAAGAAGGAAATTACTGAAGAGATTGACTCGAAGCTGAAGCATTTGATTGTGGAATTCAAGAAAGACTTCGTTAGTTAGGGGGACTAAAGATGGCACAATCGAGCCGGGAGATTAAACGGCGGATTTCTAGCATCTCGAAGACCCAACAAATCACCAAGGCCATGGAGATGATTGCCGCCTCTAAGTTGCGTAGCGCGCAAGAGACCGTGGTTAGCACTCGCCCTTACTACGAACGTCTGACGAGTTCCCTGGGTACGGCGCTAAGGGCGGTGGAACAAGCCGGCGAGGAGCTTCCCGAAGTGGCTCGCGATCGGGGGGGCGAATCCCACTGTTTACTGGTCCTAGCGGGTGATCGTGGTTTGGCTGGAGGCTATAACGCAGCCATACTCAGGCGTGCTGAGGCTTTTTTAGCGGAGTATCCTGACACAGAAATGGTGATTGTGGGCAGAAAAGCTCGGGATCATTTCCGCAGACGGAATCGTACTGCCTTGGCAGAGTTTGTAGGAATTGGTGATGAAGCAAGCCTGCGAACAGCGCAGGATATTGGTCATGTAATTTTTGACTTCTTTGAACATAGACTTTTTGATCATGTGACCATTTTATACACGGAGTTTATCAATACTGTGACGCACCGAGTGAAACTCCGCAATGTCTTGCCTTTACCGGAAGAAATGAAAGAGGAGAAGGGTGAAGGCCCAGAGCCTCTGTACGTCTACGAACCATCCATCCATGCTGTTTTGGAAACACTCGTTCCTTTGTATGTGAATGCCGCAGTGTATCAGGCACTAACAGAGGCGAAAGCGAGTGAGTTGGGTGCCCGGATGAACGCTATGCGCAATGCATCGGATAATGCTGGAGAACTCATTCGCGAGTTGAACATAACCTATAATAGAGCAAGACAAGCTCAAATTACCAAGGAAATTGCAGAAATCGTGGGCGGTGCAGATGCACTGGAAGCGTAGAATTGTGAGGGGGTTTATTGATGAGCGTTACCATGAATAAAGGAAAAGTTGTCCAAGTCATCGGACCCGTTGTTGATATCGAATTTGCGCCCGAGCAGCTTCCTGATCTGCTCACAGCCATCCAGATTAAAGATGAGGTGGAAGGAAACACCATCGATTTGACCTTAGAAGCCGCGCAGCATCTTGGGAACAATGTGGTTCGTTGCATCGCCATGTCTTCCACCGATGGTCTACAGCGTGGTATGGAAGCAGTCGATTTAGGTGGACCCATTTCTGTTCCTGTTGGTCCTGAGACTTTGGGTCGCTTGTTCAATGTCTTAGGCGAGCCCATCGATGGGAAAGAAGCGGTGAAGGCGAAGGAACGTTGGCCCATTCATCGCTCTGCACCCACGGTGGATGAAGTAGAACCATCCAGTACGATGCTGGAGACAGGTATTAAAGTCGTTGACCTTCTAGCACCCTATGCCCGGGGAGGTAAGATTGGACTTTTTGGCGGTGCAGGAGTAGGTAAGACCATTTTGATTATGGAGCTCATCCGGAATATCGCCCATGAACATGGTGGCTATTCCGTCTTTGCCGGTGTTGGGGAACGTACCCGGGAAGGAAATGATCTCTACTTCGAGATGCAAGAGTCTGGAGTTATCGATAAAACAGCCATGGTCTTTGGTCAAATGAATGAGCCTCCAGGCGCCCGTTTGCGTGTAGGTTTAACAGGCCTGACCTTAGCTGAGTACTTTAGAGACGAAGAACGGCAAGACGTTCTCCTCTTTATTGACAATCTCTTCCGCTTTACCCAGGCCGGTTCTGAGGTATCCGCGCTGCTCGGCCGTATGCCTTCGGCGGCAGGTTACCAACCGACCCTAGCTACGGAGATGGGTCAATTGCAGGAGCGAATTACCACCACAAAGCAAGGGTCCATTACATCAATTCAGGCCATTTATGTACCCGCTGATGACTATACGGACCCAGCTCCAGCAACAACCTTTGCCCACTTAGACGCTACGACTAACCTTGAACGCCGCATCTCAGAGAAGGGTATTTATCCAGCGGTTGATCCTCTGGCATCAACTTCGCGGATTCTTGCTCCAGACATCGTAGGTAAGGAGCACTATGAAGTAGCCCGTGGCGTTCAGCAAGTATTGCAGCGCTATAGTGAACTGCAAGATATCATCGCCATCTTAGGTATGGATGAACTGTCCGATGAAGACCAGATTACCGTGGCCAGAGCCAGAAGGCTCGAGCGCTTTATGTCCCAGCCCATGTTTGTAGCTGAGACCTTTACTGGAATCCCAGGAAAATACGTGCCTGTGAAAGAAACAGTGCGAGGCTTTAAGGAAATTCTCGAAGGCAAGCACGATGATCTGCCTGAAAACGCTTTCTTTATGGTAGGTACCATTGATGAGGCGGTGGCAAAGGGTAGAGCTCTGGCAGAGGAGAATGCTTAATGGCTAATTTTACGTTCGAAGTTGTGACGCAAGAACGTACCGTGGTCTTAACGGGGGTCGAATATGTTCTCTTGCCAGGGGTCGATGGTAGTTTTGGAATTTTAGCAGGACACCAGCCCATCATGGCTTCGTTGGAGATTGGCTTGCTTGAGTTTGGACCTCTACGCGGTAAGCGCCGCAAGATTGCCTTAGGCGGTGGATTTGCTGAGATGCACGACAACAAACTTACGGTCATGGCCCATACCGCCGAACTCGCTGAAGAGATTGATTTGCTACGGGCAAAACAGGCGAAGGCGTGGGCAGAAGAAAGGCTCGCCAATCGTCAGGCGGATCTCGATATCGCTCGGGCACAAATCGCCCTGCAAAAGGCGCTTCTGCGCCTAGAAGTGGCTGAAAAAGAGTGAAACTAAGTGTATGAACTGCAATGAACCTCCCAATCCTTGGGGGGTTTTTTGTATAGTGGGCGTAAACGAGGAGCATACTACACTCAAGGCGGTGATAGTATGCAAATATGGCGAAATATTTCAGACAAACTGAGACAGGCTTGGTATAGGAGGGACAAGCAAATACTCCTAATTTGGATCGTAGCGGGTTTTTCCCTCTTAGCCGGTATTGGCTTGGGAATTTACCGAGGTTTGACATTTCAGGAAGAGGCTGTTGTCGCTCCACAAGTGAGTTTGGCTGACTTGGAAGGTGTAGTGCAAGATCGGGTTCAAGCTGTGATTTCTGACCTATATCCTTGGGTTTTAGAAGGGCCCGTGCAGCTTGTAACAGTAGAACCACCAGCAAGTGTCTTACCTCAACCGGAAGAATTCCGACCTGAACCAGAACCAGAGCCCCTTTCGTTTGAGCATCTGATCTGGCCTGTGCAAGGTGAGATTGCCACACCCTTTGGCTGGCACCGTCATCCGGTTTACGGAGATTGGCGCTTTAACGCAGGGGTGGAGTTCAGTGCCGGAGATACAGCGGTGCGCACCGTGTTGCCAGGTGAAGTTGTGGCAGTCAACTCCAATGGACTCGAGACGGAACTTGTCATCGACCACGGTAGCGGATGGGTCTCGATTTATCGATCCATAAAGGGGATCCAAGTGGCCCCAGGTGACCGAGTGAAGCAAAACCAAAACATCGCACTGCCAGAAGGCACAGGCCTGGTATTCTTCGGGTTGACCCACAATGGGGAGCCAGTGAACCCCCAGGCGTTTCTCCACTAATGCTACGCATATTCAAAGCCCTGCGGCATATAAATGTATAAA
>JAAYOK010000319.1 GCA_012520355.1 Bacillota bacterium
CAAGGCCATTGTCTTTTGTTATCCCAATAACCCCACAGGTGCTGTCATGGAAAAGGACGATTTGATGGCCATTGCCGAAGTCCTCCGGGAACATGACATTCTTGTGATTGCCGATGAAATCTATGCTGAGTTAGTCTATGGGATCGAGCATACCTCCATGGCCACACTTCCGGGTATGTATGAACGGACACTTCTCATCAATGGTTTCTCCAAAGCCTTCTCCATGACCGGCTGGCGTCTGGGCTATGCCTGCGGTCCCGCTCCCTTGATGGAGGCCATGAAGAAGATCCATCAATATGTGATCATGTGCGCACCCACCATGAGCCAATGGGCTGCCATTGAAGCACTGGAAAACGGATTACCAGAAGTAGAGCGGATGGTAGCAGAATATGATAAGCGCCGCCAGACCATTGTGCAAGGCTTTAGAAATATGGGGCTTTCCTGCTTTGAGCCCAAGGGCGCCTTTTACTGCTTTCCTAGAGTTTCCGATCTCGGCATGAGCTCCGATGACTTCTGTAATCGCCTGCTCGAGGCTGAAAAGGTAGCGGTTGTACCAGGTTCCGCCTTTGGTGAGAGCGGAGAAGGATTTATTCGTGTCTCCTATGCCTATTCTATCGACAGTATCAATCGGGCCCTGGTGAAAATCGATCGTTTCATCCAGAGCGTGAAGTAGGGAGACCTCGAAAGCCCTAGATCTAGGTTTACCATTACCATCGGAGCTGGATGGGGGAATGGAAACGGCCCAGGTTCTGGGCTTTCGTTTTTTCATAGCGGCCTTGACCCATTCTGATCGTATGATCCAACGAGATCTGGGGCAAAATGTAGGTAGAGTGCCAGGATCTGGCAGAGCTAGCGTCTTTCCAAAGGAGTGAGGTCATTGCAAGGTGTAGGTTTACTGATTATCTTACTAGGAGCCATTGCTTTCATTGTATTTATGACAGCTCGCGTTAGGCTCCATCCTTTCTTGGTGCTACTGTTAGCTTCTCTCGGTGTGGGGCTTCTGGCGGGCCTACCGGCCAACCAGGTGATCAATGCCATCACCGGTGGTTTCGGTAGCACCCTTAGCGGTATTGGGATTGTGATCGCGGCCGGTACCATTATGGGTTTTATCATGGAAAAAAGCGGCGCAGCGGTTGTTATGGCGAGATCCATTTTAAAGCTGGTGGGAGAGACCCGTTCTGCTCTGGCCATGGCCTTTACCGGCGGCGTGGTCTCCATTCCCGTCTTTTGCGACTCGGGCTTTGTGATTCTCTCGCCCTTAAACCGGACCTTAGCCGCGCAGTCCAATCAGTCCCTTTCTGTCTTTGCCATTGCCCTGAGCATGGGTCTTTATACCACCCACGTCTTTGTACCACCTACCCCAGGCCCCATCGCGGCGGCAGGGACGGTGGGAGCGGATTTGGGCACAGTGATCTTGGTGGGCCTGGTGGTCTCCATTCCCACCCTTTTGGCAGGCTATTACTTTGCCAAATACTATGGACCGAAAATCCACATTGACCCAGCGCCAGAAGGCGGGGAGGCATCCTTGCAGTCGGATGAAAAGGAGTATCCTTCGGTTCTCCGCTCCTTTGCACCTATTGTGGTCCCGGTTCTGTTGATTGCCTTAAAGTCTGTGGCTGATTACCCTTCCGCTCCTTTCGGAAGTGGTTCCCTGAGTTCGTTTCTGAGTTTTGTTGGGAATCCCAATATTGCTCTTTTGATCGGTGTTTTCCTATCCTTCCTCACCGTACCTAAGATCACCCAAGAGGTCTTAGGCGATTGGGTTGGAAAGGGTCTAACCGATGCGGGCTTGATTATTCTAATCACCGGCGCTGGGGGTGCCCTGGGGCAAGTGATTCGGGAAACCCCCATTGCCGCTTATTTGTCGAGTTCCTTAAGTGCGCTCCAGGTAGGGATTTTTGTCCCCTTTATCTTGGCGGCAGCACTCAAGACCGCCCAGGGTTCATCGACGGTGGCCATTATCACCACCGCGGGAATCATCTCCCCCTTGATGCCGGCCCTGGGTTTGGCCTCAGGTCTGGGACCTGCTCTTACTGTCATGGCCATTGGTGCCGGATCCATGACAGTCTCCCACGCCAATGACAGCTATTTTTGGGTGGTGGCCCAGTTTTCTGATATGAAGGTGGAACAGGCCTATCGCTTGCAGACCCTAGCATCCCTTGTGACAGGCATTGTCGGGATCATTGTCGTCAGTCTCTTGTATTTCATCTTTGTCTAAAGGAACAAGCAAAGAAGCCACTTGCCTGGGCAGGTGGCTTCTTTAAGTTAGGCTTAGCGCCGCGGTGGTCGCGGTCCAAAGTACTGGTAATACTGGGTTTCAATATTCCCATTATACAATTTGCGGCGCTTTGTGGCCCTGCCGCCTAAGACCTTTTCCAGCTTAGGGTAGGAAGTGAGGATGTAGAAGGACCAGGTGTCCAGGGATTTTTTCACCTGGGCTAATTCCCGGTAGAGTTGATCCACTTCATCCTTCTCGCCAAAACGTTCCCCATAGGGGGGATTGGTGACCAGCTTGCCGTACTTCTTGCTGGTGGTCAGATCCTTAATTTCCTGGCGCTGAAAATGGATGGAATCGGCCACCCCTGCAGCTTCTGCATTATGGCGGGCGATCTTAAGGGCTCCTTCGTCAATATCGGTTCCGATCAAATAATCGGGTTTCTCCGGTTGAATCAGATCTAGGGCCTCTTCCCGGGCCTGTTGCCAGGTGGTGGGGGAGATCCAAGGCCAAGTCTCGGAGGCAAAGCTCCGCTTGAGCCCTGGGGCCATATTATGGGCCATCAGAGCGGCTTCAATGGGAATCGTGCCAGAGCCGCAGAAGGGATCGATCAAGGCAATATCGGGATAATAGCGGGCTAAGCTCACCAAGGCAGCAGCTAGAGTCTCCTTGAGTGGCGCCCCAGTAGCGAGAGCACGATAACCTCTCTGGTGAAGCCCAGCCCCTGTAGTATCAATGGTTAGAGTGACCACATCTTTCAAGAGGGCTACCTCGATTTTCATCAAGGGACCATCTTCTGGAAACCATTCCAACTGATACTCTTTTCTCAAACTCTCCACCACAGCCTTTTTCACAATGGCCTGGCAGTCTGAAACACTAAAGAGGGTTGATTGTACAGAACGGCCTTCCACGGGAAACTCTGCATTTTTCGGCAGAAAGCGAGCCCAGGGTAGGGCCTTTGTTTTTTCAAAGAGTTCATCAAAGGTGGTGGCGGTAAACTCCCCCACTTTGACCCGGACCCTGGCCGCGGTCCGGAGCCAGAGATTCGTCCGGGCAATGGCCAGTTCATCTCCGGTAAAACTCACCTTACCATTTTCGGTGCGGGTATCTCCATAGCCTAACTTACGCAACTCATCGGCGACTAGGGATTCGAGCCCGAATGTTGCCGTAGCTAGAAGCTCAAATTGTGACATTTTCTCAACCTTTCCATCTGTCCACTTCAGGTACTAGGCTTATTATACCAAGTTCAGGCAATTATCTGCAAGTCGGAGGAAGAACGGGATAAACTAAGGCATGGCGAATTTGGCAGGAAGACGCCTTTGTAAGGAGAACTACTCTTAATTAAAGGGGATGAGTCCATGCGAAAACTGATCATCCACTATCACCGTGATGACAAAGCCTATGATGGCTGGGGTTTGTGGTTATGGCCCCAGGGCTATGGAGGCCAATGGGTTGATTTCACGGAGACAGATTCGTTTGGAAAAATCGCCAAAGTCGCTGTGCCAAAAGAGCATAAACGCTTGGGCTTTGTGATTCGCGGAATATCCTGGGAGAAAGATATCGACCAGGATCGCTATATCGAAGATTTTAAGGGGAATCGGGGGGAAATTTGGCTCGTAGCAGGTGACCCTGAGGTTCATCTAGCCCCTCCCCCAGAATTTAGGGACGATGTAAGGGTCTTTCCTGAGCTAGAACTCACCTTCCATTATTACCGCTTTGACGGTGATTATCAGGGCTGGAATCTCTGGCTTTGGGGAGGTGCAGAGCCCGGCCGGAGTATCGAGTTTACCGAGGATGATGCCTATGGCGCCGTAGCCCGTACAGTCCTTAGGCAACAGACAGACGCTACGGATCTGGGCTTTCTCCTGAGAAAAAGTACTTCAGAGGAGAGCTGGGCCCAAAAGGATGGGGGCGATCGCTTTCTACCCCTTTATCATGCCAGTCTAGATGGTAAGTTAGACGTCTATCTGATGCAAGAGGATCACCACATCTACTACCAAGCGGAGGATGTGGACCGAGAAGCCCGGATCGAAAGGGCCTCTTTAGACGATGTACAGACGATTCGCGTCGAAACCTATCTGCCCATCCAGCTGGGTGCCGAGATGAACTTCGGCTTTCGGTTGGTTTCAGAGCAAGGCCAAGGGGAAGAGATTCCCATCACTGTCGTTAAAATCCATCCTCGGAATTTTCAGATCAAAGCCGCCAGGCCCCTTGATTTACACGCCCGCTACCGTTTAGACCATGAAACCCACGGTGAGGCCCGGGTTACCTTTGGGGAGGTGTTCTCCAGTCTAGAGTTCGAAAGGGAGTTTCACTACCCAGGTCCAGATCTAGGCGCCTCCTACAGCAAGACACAAACCAGCTTTAAAGTCTGGGCCCCCACCGCGGATCAGGTGGAACTGATTCTCTATCCGAGTTCTGAGACGTTCCCCTTGCAGCTGGGGGAAAAAGGGGTTTGGTCTTGTACACTCAAAGGAGATTTCGAGGGACTGTATTATAACTACCTGGTCACCCACGGCGAAAGGGAAGTGGAAGTGGTGGACCCATATGCCAGGGCCACAGGGGCCAATGGCGAGCAGGGACAGATTATAGATTTAAGCCTGACCAATCCGGAGGGTTGGGACCAGGCGACCTTACTTCCCCTGAAAAGCCCCGTGGATGCAGTTCTCTATGAAGCCCATATTCGGGATCTTTCCGCGGCAGAAAACTCCGGTATCAAAGCCCAGGGGCAGTATCTGGGTTTGATTGAGGCCGGAACCACCACCCCAAGTGGGGTTAAGACGGGTCTCGATCATTTTAAGGAACTGGGCATTACCCATTTGCATCTCTTGCCCTTCTTTGATTTCGCCACCGTGGATGAGTTCCGTCCTACGGATAGCTATAACTGGGGTTATGATCCCCTGCACTTTTATGTGCCGGAAGGTTCCTATGCAAGCGATCCCGTGGATGGTCGGGTGCGGATTCGGGAACTCAAGACCATGATTCAAGGGCTGAACCAGGCTGGAATTGGTGTGATTATGGATGTGGTTTACAATCATACCTTTCACTCCCTAGCTTCTTCCTTACATAAATTAGTGCCCGGTTATTACTATCGGCATCACCCCGATGGTAGCTTTTCCAATGGATCAGGCTGCGGTAATGAACTCGCCGATGAGCGCTCCATGGTCCGCAAGCTCATCGTTGATTCCGTTTGTTATTGGGCCAAGGAGTATAAGCTCTCTGGCTTCCGCTTTGATCTAATGGGTCTCCAT
The DNA here is from genome assembly GCA_012520355.1 of Bacillota bacterium. Lineage (GTDB taxonomy): Bacteria > Bacillota > Limnochordia > Darwinibacteriales > Darwinibacteriaceae > UBA5420. The sequence continues at coordinate 5,467 of JAAYOK010000319.1, forward strand.
ACCCTTGAGACCATGCAAGAAGTGCGGCGGAGGCTCGACGAGATCTCCGAGGATCTTCTTATATACGGCGAAGGCTGGGCTGCGGCGGAAAGTACGGTGCCACCGGAACGGCGGGCCATAAAAGAAAATACAGTCCATCTCCCTGGCATTGCCTCCTTTTGTAGTGATTTGCGCGATGGCTTAAAGGGTCATGTCTTCCATACCCAAGAAGGGGGCTTTATCCAAGGTCAGGGCTTCAAAGAAACGGTGAAATTTGGCATCGTAGGTTCCATTCAGCATCCCCAGATCGATTTCAGCCAGGTTCTGTATTCTAGGGGTCCTTGGGCCATCGGGCCCGAACAGAGCGTGATCTATGCTGAAGCCCATGATAATCTCACCCTCTGGGATAAACTCCTTTGTACCACCGCACCAGAGGAGCACGAGGCGAGGCTGAAGATGATGAAGCTGGCCACAGCCATTTTACTCACGAGCCAAGGGATTCCCTTTCTCCATGCGGGGCAAGACTTTGCCCGGACCAAGGGGGGCGATCCCAATAGTTATCAGTCGCCGGACCATGTGAACCAGATTGACTGGGAGCGGAAGGGGGAATTTGCCGATCTCTTCGCCTATACTAAGGCTCTCATCCACCTCCGGAAAGAGCGCCCAGCGTTTCGCTTAAGGCGGGCACCTGAGGTGAGGGAGAAGCTCCGGTTCTTACATCTCCCAGGTGAACAGATACTAGGGTATGTCCTGGGTCCCCATGCCGGGGGCGATAGCATAGAATACATTGTTTGTCTCTTCCAGAGCGGCAGGACACCGGTGGAAGTGATGCTCCCTGGGGGCGAAACTGAGTGGGAGATTCTTGTAAGTGGTGAAAGTGTAGGACAGTTAGGGACGCTGCAAGGACCTAGGGTGTGGCTTGAGGCTTTAAGTCCGCTGATCCTAGGGAAAAGGGGGTAGCTCATGTTGACTGTGTGGGGCGGTAAGGGAACAGAGTTTGATCGCTATTTATTTCATCAGGGAACACATTACGCCAGTTACACCTTTTTAGGCGGTCATTTGACGGTGGAAGCTGGACAAGCTGGTGCCCGTTTTTCCGTCTGGGCACCGAAGGCCCAAAGAGTATCCGTAGTGGGGGATTTTAACCAGTGGGATGGTCGCCTGAGTCCCATGGAGAAGATGCCAGACTCGGGTATTTGGAGCGTCTTTGTGCCAGGCCTGAAAGAAGGGGACTGTTATAAATACGAGATCGTTACTCACAAAGGGACAATACAGCTCAAAGCAGATCCCTATGCCTTTTGGGCCGAGAAGAAGCCCCAGACGGCGTCGCGCCTTTGCGATCTAAGGAGCTACAAGTGGCAGGATCAAGCTTGGCAAGAAAAAAAGGCCAAGGGTAATCATTATACAGAGCCCATGCTCATCTATGAAGTGCATCTAGGTTCTTGGCGTCAGCATGGTTATGAGAAGTATTATACCTATCAGGAATTAACAGAGGAATTCATCGATTATGTGGTAGAAATGGGATATACCCATATTGAACTTCTCCCCCTGACGGAACATCCCTTTGATGGTTCCTGGGGTTACCAGGTGATGGGGTATTTTGCTGCCACAAGTCGCCATGGGCACCCCCGGGATTTTATGGCCTTTGTCGATCGCTGTCACCAAAAGGGGATCGGTGTGATTTTAGACTGGGTACCAGGTCACTTCGTCAAAGACGATCCTGGGCTACGCCTCTTTGACGGCACACCTTGCTTTGAGTATGAAGAAGCCAGAAGGGCGGAGAACAAGGGTTGGGGTACCAGTAACTTTGATCTTGGTAAGACCGAGGTCCAGAGCTTTTTAATTTCTAATGCCCTCTTTTGGCTGGATGTCTTTCATTTAGATGGCTTAAGGGTCGATGCTGTGGCCTCCATGCTCTATTTAGATTATGGTAGGGAACCAGGGGAATGGAATCCCAACTCCAGGGGTGGTCGTGAGAATCTTGAGGGTGTGGCTTTTTTGCGGAAGCTCAATGAAGAGGTCTTTGCCCGGTTCCCCCAGGCCCTTATGATGGCGGAAGAGAGTACCTCTTGGCCCCTTGTGACCATGCCTACCTATCTCGGGGGACTTGGCTTTAATTATAAGTGGAATATGGGCTGGATGAACGATATGCTCTCGTTTATGAAGGAAGACCCCATTCACCGTAAGTACCACCATAATTTGGTCACCTTTTCTTTGATGTATGCCTTTAGCGAGAATTTTGTCTTGCCCTTATCCCATGATGAAGTGGTCCATGGCAAGCGCTCTCTTTTGGATAAGATGCCAGGGGACTATTGGCAGAAGTTTGCCAATCTCCGGGCTTTCTTAGGTTATATGATGGGACATCCCGGTAAGAAGCTACTCTTTATGGGTTATGAGTTTGGTCAGTTTATTGAGTGGAAGTATGATGAAGATCTCGATTGGCATCTTTTAGATTATCCCATGCATCGGCAGATGTGGGAGTATAATAAGGCTTTAAATCATTTCTACAAGGAAAATCCCAGCCTGTGGCAATGCGATCAGAGCTGGGATGGTTTTGCTTGGATTGACGCCAATGATAGTGAGCAAAGCGTCTTGTCCTTTGTACGGAGGGCCCAAGATCCAAGGGATTTTCTCATCGTCGTTGTGAATTTGACACCGGTTGTGCGGGAAGGGTACCGGATTGGCCTCCCAGAAGGTGGCCAGTATCTGGAGGTTTTTAATAGTGACGATCTCGCTTGGGGTGGTTCTGGCCAGGGGAATCCTCAAGCACTCAAGGCGGAAGACATTGCTTGGCATGGGGAGGAGTATTCCTTACCCTTGACCTTACCGCCTTTAGCTACGATCTTTTTACGGAAGCTGTAGGAAAAAGTCTAGATTGGGAGGGGTAGTAATGCAGAAGAAGGAACTTGTAGCCATGCTTTTGGCCGGTGGCCAGGGGAGCCGCTTAGGTATTCTCACCAAGAAGCTGGCGAAGCCAGCTGTGCCCTTTGGGGGGAAGTATCGGATTATCGATTTCACCTTGAGTAATTGTTCCAACTCGGGTATTGATTCGGTGGGTGTCTTAACCCAATACCAGCCACTGACCCTCAACGCCTATATTGGAATTGGTAGCGCCTGGGATTTGGATCGCAGTAATGGAGGAGTCTCTGTCTTACCCCCCTATATGAAGGACCAAGGTGGCGAGTGGTACAAGGGAACGGCCAATGCGGTCTACCAGAATATTGATTTTATCGATCAGCATAATCCAGAGTATGTGCTCATTCTCTCTGGCGATCATATCTACAAGATGGATTATAGTAGGATGCTGAGTTATCACAAGAGTAGGGGTGCCGCGGCCACCATTGCAGTGATTCCTGTTCCCTGGGAAGAAACCCACCGCTTTGGTGTGATGAAGACCGATGATAACGGCCGCATCACGGAGTTTCAAGAAAAGCCCAAAGTGGCCAAGAGTAATCTGGCCTCCATGGGAGTCTATATCTTTAACTGGAAAGAGCTGAGGGAATATCTAGAAGCCGACGAGGCGGATCCAAGTTCCAGTAATGACTTTGGCAAGAACATTATTCCAAACATGCTTAAGGCCAAGGAGCCACTTTACGCCTATGCCTTTCAGGAGTATTGGAAGGATGTGGGAACCATTGATTCCCTCTGGGAGGCGAATATGGATCTGATCAAAAAGCATCCTGATCTGAAACTAAATGATCCCAAATGGAAGATCTTTTCCCTCAATCAAACCTATCCTCCCCAGCTTGTGGGTCCCCAGGCCGATGTGCAAGGTTCCCTCTTAAGTGATGGTTGCTTGATTCTAGGTAGGGTCCATCATTCGGTGATCTTCACCGGTACCCAAATTGCCGAGGGTGCTGAGGTGACCGATTCGGTGATTATGCCAGGGGTTAAGATTGGTAAGGGTGCCATCGTCCACAAGGCCATTATTGGGGAGAACACCATTGTGGAGCCTGGTGCCAAGATTGGGGTACCGGCGAGACCAGGTGAGAAGGTGGAAGTGAGTAATGAAAATGGGATTACGGTGATCGAGGATAATATTTGTGTGCCTGGTACGATGCGGATTGTGGAAGGTACGGTCCTGAGTGTGGCGGAGTGGCCGGAATTTCCAGAAGAATGGATTTCCTAAGGGGAGGTATGGAGATGAGAGACTTGCTTGGCATTATTGATTTGTCGGAACCGACGGAGGGCTTAGGGGAACTCACTTTGCACCGCACCTTAGGGGCCGTGCCCTTTGGGGGACGTTACCGGGTGATCGATTTTACCTTGAGTAATATGGTGAATGCAGGGATCCGTAATGTAGGGATTTTACTCAATGATCGTTTTGGACCCCTCTTGGATCATATTAAGGATGGTAAGGAGTGGGATCTCAACCGCCAGCGGGATGGGATGTTTCTCTTACCTGCTCCCCACCGCACCGATAGTGGTGAGGGGATGAATAGTAATCTCAGTAACCTCATGCATAATCGGAGCTATTTGGAGAAGAGCCGCCAGGAGTATGCCCTGTTTTCTGGTTGCAGTATGATCACAAACTTAGATTACGAGGCGGTTTTTGCCTATCATTTGGAGAAGAAGGCCGATCTGACTCTGATTTATAATCAAGAGGCGAATTTATCGGCC
>JAAYOK010000320.1 GCA_012520355.1 Bacillota bacterium
ATTTATATCTTTTGCAATATCAGCTTAGTCTGTCGGATGGTGGCTATCTGGCGAGGTGTCTCCTGGTTCACGCAAATGAAGGTTATGTTTCGTCTGAGTTTTTTCAGTAGTCTGAGTAGCGGTTTTATTGGAATCGTCTTTACATATTTCGTCCTCGGCTACGGCTTTTGGGGTCTCATCGCCTTTTTCATTCTCTTAGTCAATCTTTCAGGCCTGCTTAAGGCAGCGGCTGAGGTTAGTGCCGAGCGGATCCGCAGGCAGGAAGTGGAAGAGGAATTAATGATTGATACCATGACCGGTGCGTATAATTTCCGTTACTTGAATGATTGGCTGAGTAATCCCTCCGATGATGAGCTTGGTTTATTGTTCATCGATATCGATAATTTTGCTATGTTTAATGACACCCACGGTCATGCTGAAGGCGACAGGGTTTTGGGGTTGTTGGTGGAGGCCATTCATAATAGCATCCGAGCCGGCGACCAAGTGATTCGTTATGGTGGCGATGAATTTGTCGTGTTCTTGCAGAACATGAATGCCAAAGGGGCGCAAGTTGTCGCAGAGCGCATTATGGACAATCTTGTTGCAATTGGTAACGCAGCATGGGAACAGCCTCTCACAGTCTCCTTAGGAATTGCGGTAGCCCCAGATCATACCAGGGACAAAAGAGAGCTCCTCTTATTCGCTGACCAGGCCATGTACAAGGCTAAAGGTCAGGGGAAGAATCAGATTCAGATGTGGAACTTTGTTGAGGACCCTGCCTAGGGTCTTTCTTGCCAACTATAGCATTTTTTCTGCTTTGTACTGGAGGAAGAAAAAGTGAGTACGCCCTTTGATTACCAGGCCTTATTAGACGAAACGTTGCGAGAAGAGAAAAAATATGGGGAACGTGGTCAAGTAGCGTCCTACATACCAGAGCTCAGAAAGGCCGATCCGAACATGGCTGGTATTGCCTTGATGACCACCAGAGGCATTTTTACGGCGGGAGACACCGCTGTGAATTTTACACTGCAGAGTATTTCCAAGGTGCTCACCCTTTTGCTCGCCTTGGAACATCGGGGGGTAGAGGCGGTGTTTGCCAAGGTTGGCTCCGAACCCACTGGCGATTCATTCAACAGTATTGTCAAGTTGGAGACTTCGGAGCAAAAGCCCCTCAATCCCATGATCAATGCTGGGGCTATTGCGGTTTGTTCGCTGCTTCCGGGTCAATCCGTCGAGGAACGCTTCGGCTTGATTGCGGATCTCTTAGAGAAGATACTTGGTAGACCGGTTCAAATTGATGAATCGGTGTATCGTTCGGAGAAAGAGACAGGTCATCGCAACCGCGCCTTGGCCCATTTTCTCAAAGACATCCATGCCCTGGAAGGCGATGTGGAGGAGGTGCTCGATCTCTATTTTCGCCAATGCTCCATTTTGGTAAATTGTGCCGACCTAGCCCGCATAGGAATGTTTCTGGCTGCGAAGGGTATCAATGAGGCGGGAAAACCAATCGTGTCGGCTAACGCGGTTCGTTTAGTTTCTACGTTCATGGTCACCTGCGGTATGTATAATGGTTCAGGTGAATTCGCCATCAAAGTTGGCATCCCCGCCAAGAGCGGGGTGGCTGGCGGGATCTTAGGTGTAGTGCCCGGTCGCTATGGTGTGGCCACCTACGGACCTGCCCTGGATCGCAAAGGAAACAGTGTGGTTGGCATTAGTATGTTGAGGCGATTATCGCAGGTTCTAGACTTAAGCATCTTTTAGGGGAGAGTGTTATGAGTACCGAACGGACAACTTTTTCCACAAGGCGGTTTTTGGTGGGCAAGGCAGGTCCCTTTCCGCGCCTAGTTTTTCGGGAGGAAGTCATGCTTGCTCTGGACCAATTTTCGCATCTTCATTCTCAGGGTGAACATGGCGGGTTTTTGGTTGGAAGAATGCAGGAAATAAGGACTTCAGAGCGTTTCGAGATTCTTGTGGAACGGTTTGTTCCGGTGCCTCAAAGAAGTGATGCGACGCGCCTTGTGATTCACCAAGACCATTTGCGAACGGTGGAATTGGCGTTGAAAGAGGGCGAAGCTGTGGTGGGTTGGGCCCATACCCACCCAGGCTTTGGCGTCTTCCTATCTTCCTTTGACAAGGACCAGCACCAGCGTTTCTTCCCTGAGCCGTGGCAGATTGCCTATGTCATGGATACGCAGGCGAATGAAAGGGTGGCCTACTGTACAAATGGCGATGAATGGAGGCGCTTGGAAGGATACTACATTCTCAGGGATATGGCCGCCCATGAGGTAGGGATCACTGCCAGGGAAAAGTCGAGTCCTTGGCTCAAGATTGCCATATTCGTCTTAGCCTTAGCCCTCTTAGGGGCAGGCGTTACTATGGGTGTTCCCGTGATTCGAGACCTCATGGAAAAAGCGAAATCCACAGGTCAACATGTGTTTGAACCGGAACCAGCGATTCTAGAACGAGAGGCTACTCCTACTGTAACAGCTTCATCGCAAGTGAGCCCCGAGGCGTCGTCCGTGTCGGTCATGCCAGAATCCAGGCCAGAGACTACTTCCGTTCCAGAGAACAAGACGATTGCCCCTCCACCGACGGTGCCACGCTACATCGAGTATGTAGTCCAGAGGGGAGATAGTCTGTGGTCCATTGCTGGAGCATTATGGGGCGATTCAAGTTTGTTTCGTGTGATTGCTGAGGAGAATGATATTACTAATCCTTCGTCCCTGAGAGTAGGCATGGTCTTGCGCGTTCCAGTCGATCCACAACAAAGATAATTGAATTGCCAGACACTATGACCTATATTTCATAAAAGGTAAAAAATAAGCAGGATTTCCGAGATACACCTCGAAATGGATTAGTACCAGGGGAGGGGTTAGGAGGTATGCTTATTAATCGTTTAGATCCTTCATATGTACAGGCATCACTAGAATTCTTAGATCAGCATTGTCAGCACCCTCACTTGCGGGTGAAGATTGCTCTTGATTGCGTAGAAAAGGGTTATGCTACCCATGACGAGATGGCTGGATTCTTGGGATTACCAACCGATCGCTGGAGGGATTTCTATCATAACTACCAAGAAGGCGATATCGGGAGAATTCCACCCCGTCTGCAGTTTCTTGTGCCTTCGCGCGATCTTCGCTTGTTGACGGGATTCACTGACGGACAGCTGGACATATTAGAACGAGCGTTGGATGTACCTATTCTGTTGTCAGAGCGTTTGGATGAACAGCATTCTCTGCGGAATGAAGTGAGGATCTTAATGGTTTTTGGAGTATTATTGGCGGGAAGACATAATCAGTTCAGAAAATATTCTTTGCGGACGTGGTAGAAAAAAAGAGTCGACTGGCCTTCGGGCGAGCCGACTCTTTTGCATTTTAATCTTGCTTCTTTGTGGCAATATCTGCCTGGATCTTTTGCAGAAACTCCTCGAGGTCTAGAGAACCAAGGTCTCCTTGGCGGCGATGTCGCACGGAGACTTGGCCAGCCTCTTTTTCCTTTTCCCCGACAATCAACATAAAGGGGATTTGTTGGAGCTGTGCCTCGCGAATCTTCTTGCCGAGTTTTTCGCCCCGGCGATCCACTTCGACTCGAATACCTGCTCCAAAGAGGGTTTTTTCCACTTGGTTGGCGTAGTCCAGATAGTCATCGCCAACGGGAATCACTTGAACTTGCACAGGCGCAAGCCAGGTGGGGAAGGCTCCTGCAGTGTGTTCCACCAAGATGGCCATGAAACGCTCCAAGGCGCCGTAAACCACACGGTGGATCATGACGGGACGCTTACGCTCATTGTTCTCGTCAGTGTAGGTTAGATCAAAACGTTCTGGCATGGCAAAGTCCAGTTGGATGGTGGCACATTGCCAGGTCCGGCCGATACTGTCTTCGAGATGGAAGTCAATCTTGGGACCGTAAAAAGCACCATCACCCTCGTTGACCACATAGTCAAGCTGCTTGGACTCGAGGGATTGTCGCAAGGCTTCAATGGCAATGTCCCACATGGCATCATCGCCAATGGCGTTTTCCGGTTTGGTGGACAGCTCTACATGGTACTTAAAGCCAAAGGTCTTGTAAACCTCATCGACAAAATCGATGACCCCTTCAATTTCCTCCTGGATTTGGGAGGGGAGCATGAAGATATGGGCGTCATCTTGGGTGAAAGCTCGCACCCGCATGAGGCCATGGAGAGTACCTGATAACTCGTGTCGATGCACGAGGCCCATTTCCGCCATGCGGATGGGTAGATCACGATAGGAATGAAGCTTGCGCTTGTAGACCAGCATCGATCCTGGACAGTTCATGGGTTTGATGGCGAAGGTCTGGTCGTCAATACTGGAGAAGTACATGTTATCCTTGTAGTTATCCCAATGACCTGAGCGATGCCAGAGATCTTCGTGTAACATAATGGGGGTTTTGATCTCAACATAACCATGTTTGCGATGTTCCTCGCGCCAATACTCTTCCAGGACATTGCGGAGAACCATTCCCTTCGGGTGGAAGAAGGGGAAACCAGGTCCCTCATCTTGAATACTAAACAGATCGAGTTTCTTACCTAGAACCCTGTGATCGCGCTTGGCTGCTTCCTCGAGCATGCGGAGATGAGCTCTGAGGTCTTTGCCATTCAGAAAGGCTAGACCATAGATTCTCTGCAGCATCGGCCGCTTCGAATCACCTCTCCAATAGGCTCCGGCAATGCTTTGAAGTTTAAAATGCTTTACTTGGGATGTGGACTCTAAATGAGGGCCACGGCAGAGGTCCTTAAAGTCACCTTGCCGGTAGACGCTGACATCCTCATCCAATCCTTCCAAGAGCTCCAGTTTATACTGCTGGTTCTCTGCAGCAAACATCTCCACAGCTTCCTGATTGGTCAGTTCTTCCCGGACAATGGGAAGATCCTCGTCGATAATTTTTTGCATTTCTGCTTCGATCTTTTCTAGATCTTCAGGGGTAAACCGGTGTTCTAGATCAAAATCGTAGTAGAACCCGTTCTTAATGACAGGTCCAATCGCTATCTTCGTCTCTGGCCACAGTCTCAGGACGGCTTGGGCCATAATATGGGCAGCCGTATGACGCATGACATCTTCTCGATTAATCATTCCAATATTTTCATCCACGACGATCGCTCCTCTCTCTAACAAATAAAAAAACCTCCATCCACATGGGACGAGGTTGTCGCGGTTCCACCCAAATTGATTGCCTCAAATCTAGACATTAAGAACAATCCACTTTAGCGGCAGGTAACGGTGCCTCCGGCCAAGCTTACTTTGGGACAAACGTCCGATTTCAACTGGCAACTCATAGGTGGTTTTCACTAACACGCTCCCCAGGGAGTTCGCAGCGCACTTCAGGCACTCCCATTCTCTGTGAGGTTGATGATAGTTACTCGTCCTAGTCATCGTTTTTTCCTATTGCCATAAGAATAATTCTCTTTTACCTGTTTGTCAAGGGCAAATGCACAAGTTCGCCCGCCAATTTAGCAATCAACCAGTCTTTAGACAAAAAATATTCCTTGAACACAACGCCATTTGGGCGATTTTTTTATGTCAAGTTTTATTCTTTTTGGGGTTGTATATAGTTGTATATTATGGTAAAATTAGACTAGCACCGAAGGGAGGACGCCGACATGTTTCTTAAGGTGGTGCCACAAAAAAGTGGCCGCATCAACATGAGTTTTGTTCAGGGATACAAAGACCCGAAAACAAAGAAGACCAAACACAAAGTGATTGAAAACTTGGGCTACGTAGACGAGTATTTGGATCGTTATGAAGACCCGGTAGCACACTTTAGAGAGGTCGCCCGTTTAAGAACTCTAGAGATGGAGGAAGAGGAAGCGAGAAAGGAAATTTTCTTGGGAACAGTCTACGCCGATGAGAAGATGGATGTGGACGAGGACGCCATGAAACACCTTGGCCATCTACCCTTAAGCTCTATTTATCATGAATTGAAGCTGAACCAATTTTTGATCAACCGCCAGCGTAGCCTAAAAATAGACTACTCTTTAAACGATGTCATGCAACTTCTGGTTTACACGCGCATATTATCCCCCGGCTCTAAGCGGCATAGCTTTTTGCAGAAGGAAAGATTAGCTGGTTCGTACAACTGTGAATTGTACGATGTGTATCGGGCGTTGGATTACTTTGAGAAATTTCAAGAGGACTTGCTCGTTCATCTGCACGAGCAAGTTAGAATCAACTACAACCGCCAAACTAAGGTCGTCTTCTACGATGTGACCAACTATTATTTTGAGATCGACCAAGAGGATGAATTTCGCCGCAAAGGGGCTTGCAAACATAACTCGCGCAAACCTTTAGTCCAAATGGGGCTTCTTCTTGACGAGAACGCCATCCCCATTACCTATCGCCTTTTCAAGGGCAATACACACGATAGCCAAACGATGATGCCACTCTTACAGCAAACGCGCAGAGCCTACGGGCTTGGTAGAATCATAACTGTAGCTGACAAAGGTTTGAACAGCGGTGACAATGTTGCATTTCTCATGGCACAAAATGACGGTTTTATCTTTTCACAAAAGATCCGAGGAGCCGACCAAGAATTCCAGAACTATGTGTTTGACAAGCGGGGTTACAAAGAAAAAAAGGCGTTTTGAAGCAAACAGACGCCTGGGCGGAAAAGGAAGAGAATCAAGACACACCGGCCTTTTTCATGAAATCCAGACCTTATCCACAAAAGTTTTGGGTAACTCATGAGGATGACAAGAAGCGCCAAATCCCTTTGGATGTCAAGCAGATCATCTGTTACAATGAGCTTTATGCGAGGCGCCAAAAACACAAACGAGCTATGGCTATTGAAAAGGCTCAAAAAATAGTAGCGCATCCCTCGCGCTACACTAAGACAGACGCAAAGGGGGCATTGCGCTACATTAAGAATATCGACTATGACCCCGAAACTGGCGAATGCCTGAATACCAAGCAAATCCCCTATCTAGATATGGAAAAAATTGCTGAAGACGAGAAGTATGATGGCTACTATGCGATCATTACAAGTGAAATAAAAATGCCTGATAGCGAGGTAGTCAAAACCTATCACGGTCTCTGGGAAATAGAGCATAGCTTTCGGATTACCAAGAATGACCTTAACACCCGCCCGATTAACGTCACACTCGAAAACCGAATCAAGGCTCACTTTCTCACTTGCTTTATTGCACTATTGATCTTGAGACTGTTAAGCAAACGACTCGGGGAAGAGCACGCTCCAGAACAAATCATTCAGTCTCTCAGGAGCTATCAGGCCTGCTATATCAAGGATAATGTATTTAGAGTGGCCTATTATGACCCGATTATTCGCGATGTCGCCACTGCGCTAAGCCTTACCCTTAACCGGAGATTTTTGACTGTGGGCTCCATTCGGCAACTTGTGGCCGACAGCAAAAAAGAATTTTAGAATATACAACCCATTTCGGACGCGACAAAACCTCCAAAAGCTCCTGTTGCCCGGTGCTCCAGAGGTTTCTGTCTACCACTTACTGCAAATGTCGAGATAAGAATAATTCTCTTTTACCTGTTTGTCAAGGGCAAATGCACAAGTTCGCCCTTGGCGTATAGGTGGAGCTATTTGAAGAGGATGAGGGCAATGAACTCCAAGGGTTCCTCTCCCATTCGTTTCTTCGAATCATCGGTATCCTCCATTCGCATCAGACCACTGTTTCCACATTTGAACAAGAATTCGCTCTAGAGTCCGGAAAACCTGCTTGCCGGGTGATTGGTCCCATACTTCTTCTTGCAATCTTGTCTTATCTGTATTATACTTAGTAATACAGATAAGACAGAGAGGAGAAGTGTCATGTTAATCAGCCTCGATATGACTGGGGAAGAACCGCTTTATCTCCAGCTCCGTAACGCCATCGTCTTGGCCATTGGCTCAAAGAGGCTCCG
>JAAYOK010000321.1 GCA_012520355.1 Bacillota bacterium
ACCCGGTTTCTAATTACAGAAAAACCGTTGACATTGGTTCGTCTCATGTTATACAATGTTAGTGCACTAGGTGACTAGTACACCACATTGGAGAGTAAAAGGGCGAACTACTATATATTGTAAGGAATTGAATGAACGTACCCAAAGGGGTATACTATGTGTATTAGGTAGCAAAGGAGAGGTTTTGATGGGTATTGTTGAGCTAGAAAATGTGAAGAAAGTCTACACTTTGGGTAAGGCTGAGGTGCATGCCGTGCGCGGCGTGACATTTTCCATCGAAAAGGGTGATTTTGCATCCATCGTGGGACCCTCTGGTTCAGGTAAATCCACCATCCTAAACCTCATTGGCTGTATTGATCAACCCACCTCAGGAATTGTCAGAATTAATGGGACCATAACCGAAGGCCTAAAGGATAAGGCCCTGACGAAGTTGCGCCACGAAACACTCGGTTTTATTTTTCAATCCTTCAACTTGATTCCCGTACTTAATGTCTACGAAAATATAGAGTTTCCCCTCCTCCTTGGCAAGGATCGCCGGAGTAAGAAAGAGATTCGGGAATGGATCGAGTTTCTTGTGGAGGCTGTGGGATTAGGTGATCATATGCATCACAAATCTAACGAACTCTCGGGTGGGCAAAGGCAGAGGGTCGCTATTGCCAGGGCCTTAGCGACCAAACCGGAAATAGTCTTGGCTGACGAGCCCACGGCCAACCTCGATTCCAAGACAGGTCAAAGCATCATTGAGCTTATGAAAAAGATGAATGCAGAACTGAACACCACCTTTATTTTCTCCACCCACGATCGAACGATTATGGAAATTGCTGATCATGTCATTCAGCTTCTCGATGGCTTGGTTTTGGAGGATACCAAGGAAAGCGCTAAGGTGGGGAGTTTGTCATGAGGATCATTTTGACCATTGCTTGGCGTAATCTACGTGAACATAGGGTAAAGACGATTATTATTGGCTTAATTATGATGATCGGTATCATGGTCCTTGTAGTTGGCAACTCCTTTATGGATTCGGCCGCGGCCGGTATCGAGCGTTACTATATTCAAAATTACACAGGTCATCTTATGATTACCGGTGAGAGCAAGGGGTATCTAACCCTCTTTGGCTTTCAAGACATGACAGCCATGGAACGTGCTGTGCCCAGGATTCCTGATTACGCAGAGGTTGTAGAGTATGCCAGGACGCGACCTTATGTGGAGATGGTGAATCCCCAAATTTCAGCTACGGCCATGGTCTCCCGGGGAGATACCATGCTTGGTATTACCCAATTATTTGGTATTGTCCCAGATGACTACCGGCCCATGTTCCCGGATAATGTTCAGCTCCTAGCAGGTGATTTTTGGGGCCCCGGCGAACAGGGCATTCTTTTGAACAAAACCGTCGCGGAGATGATCGAAAAGCAGATTGGCTTTCAATTACGACCTGGCGATAAGCTTTTATTTACCGCCGCTAGCGCTATAACGGGTATGCGGATTCGAGAAGTGGAGATTGCCGGAATTTTTCAGTTCAAGCAGTCCAATATTCAGCTCGACATGGTCTCCTTGATGGATGTTTCCAATGTGAGGGCATTAGCAGGTATGGTGGTGGGTCATGCCACGCCTGCTGACTTGACAGACGATGAGCAAGCCTTCCTTGGGGCCATTGATGAAGACAGTATCTTTGATTCCTTTGGTTCCCTCGATGCTCTTTTTGCCCCAGTAGAGGTGGAACAGGAGCTCATCGGTGACGATTATTGGTATTCACTCCTTGGTGAGACTGAATCGAGGGATCTGTCCAATCTAGAAGATACTGGAGCGTGGCAATATCTCTTAATCCGCTTGACGGACGAGAGCTATCTCAAACAGGCACAAGCCGACTTTGCTCGCTTCTTTGCGGAACAAAGTATTCCAGCTCAGACCAGGGACTGGATGCAGGGTGCCGGTTCCATGGCCCAGCTCTCCAATGGAATTAAAGGAATCTTTAATGGTGTTGTTTTCTTGATTGCTGTGGTTGCAGTGATCATTATCATGAACACCCTAGTTATTTCCGTCACCGAACGAATGGGCGAGATCGGAACGATGCGGGCGATTGGAGCCCAGAAGCGTTTTGTCCGTCGCATGGTGGTTTGGGAGACTCTGATTCTCTCAGGGATTGCAGGGACCCTTGGCATTCTCTTGGGCTCGCTGGTTCTCTTTATTCTCAATAGAATTGGGCTTGAGGCCGGTAACATGTTCGTTGAGATTATCTACGGTGGCCCTGTTTTGCGGCCAGAACTCTCCGTCTCCTCTGTGATCTTGTCCTTTGTCGTGATCGTGGTTGTCGGGATTGTCTCTAGTATCTATCCCACGGCTATTGTGATGAAAACATCGCCCTTAAAGGCTATGGAAAGTTCGAGGTGATCTAGATGCTTTTGACAATGAAGGTGGCTTTTCGGAACATTTCCCGGCAAAAAAAGCGTAGCTTCCTCTTAGCGGGGGCCATCGCCTTTGGCATGCTGGTGATCACGTTGATGAACGCACTCACTGGAGGTGTGGTAGAGAACATCCGGGAGAACTTTTCCCATGCCTTAGGCGGACATATCTTCATTATGGGGCAAGAGTGGACTGATGCCGGCCAAATGATCATGAAGATTCGGCCTGATGAACGCCTCGATCAGCTCTTAGCAGACCATGAAGGACAAATCGAGGCCTTTACGAGGCGAAGCCAAGCGATGCCGAGTATGATTTTTGGCTCCCGGCAGACGGTGCAGATGCTCTATGGAGTGGATTTTGCGGAAGAAACGAAGCTCCTCGATAGTCTGATTATCACCGCAGGTTCGTTCGATGAAATCATGACGGAAGAAGCGGCGATTATTTTGCCCCAACCTGTGGGAGAGCGCCTCGGGGTTGAAGTTGGCGAGACGATTATCATTCGCCTGGAAACCCTTACCGGTCAGCAAAATGTTGGTGAGGTTAAGGTAGTGGCCTTTATCAAGGACCAAGAGGAACTCGGTCTGTCCGCGGCCTACACCAGCCGTTCTTACCTTAACACGCTCCTGGGGATGGATGCCCACGAGTACCAGCTTTTGAATATGTTCCTTACGAATCTGGATTTGGTGGATGATTTCGCCCGGATCTTTAGAGAAGGACTGCGCCAAGCAGATGAGGAAGAGGAGATGGAGGAAGCAGAACCCTTGATCTCCGTCAGTGTGGCGGGAATGCCCATGGATGCCATGGCGGAACGGAAAGAGATCACGCCTTGGGAGGGCACACGCTATCAGGTTATGCATATTAACCAAATCATGGAGGCTGTGGAGCTTGTGGTTGGTGTCTTAAACAGAGTGGGCCAAGTTATCTTCCTCATTCTCCTTGTTGTCACCATGGTTGGTATCACTAACACTTTCCGGATGATCATGATTGAACGAACCAAGGAAATTGGTACGATGCGGGCTTTTGGTATGCACCAGAAGCAAGTAAAGAACATTTTCCTCTGGGAAGCCGTCTTTTTAGGGCTCCTTGGTTGTGTCGCAGGACTGGTTCTAGCTGGCGTGATTGCCGTAGTGGTGGGCAGCATCCATTTTGCTGCGGATCCATCACTCCAGTTTTTCATGGATAACGGAACCATCACCTTTATTTTCTCCATGGCTAGTGTGATCACCAATACAGTGGTCGTAGTTTTAATCAGCCTGCTCGCGGCCTATTGGCCAGCCAGGGCTGCCGCGAAAATGTCGCCCATGAAGGCGCTTAGTTCTCACACATAGGGGGTTTTGCTAATGAAAAAAATGCGATTTCTATCTGCTGTTTTCGTCTTCTGCTTTCTGGCAGCAGGGTTAACGGTATCTGCCAATGTCCAAGATTTGAGCCATATTGAAGCCATCTTGGAGCGCCTCGACGAGCAGTCGCGCTTTGAGGATACAGACTTCTCATCGGTCTTGACCATGATTGTTGAAGATGTGGAAAAAGGCATTGAAAAAATGGTGGTCCGTCAGTTTAGGCGTGATGATGGTGAGCGTTTCTTACTCTTGATTCAAGAACCGGTTACCGAGAAGGGCCAGGGCTACCTGCTTGAAGGTGACAACTTGTGGTTCTATGACCCTTCCAGCCGTCAGTTTGCCCATACCTCACTGAAGGAGACGTTCCAAGGTTCTGATGCCCGGAACGCGGACTTCGGCTCCACCAGCTATGCTTCTTCTTATGAGGTGGAAGGCTACCTAGAAGGTACTTTGGGCAATTTTGAGGTCTATATTATTGATCTCAAAGCGGTGGATGATACGGTACCCTTCCCCTATGCCAAGATTTGGGTAACTAAGGATTCGGATTTGGTCTTGAAAACAGAAGAGTATAGTTTAAACTATCGCTTGATGCGGACTGGACTCTTTCCTAAATATACGAAGGTCGGTAACGTGGTAATCCCTGTCCAGATGATTTTCATTGACGAGTTAGTGGAAGGAAACAAGACACAGGTTGCAATGAGCGAAATCTCCATCAATGATATCCCAGATCATGTTTTCACTAAGGCATATATCGAACGAGTTAATCGTTAGGGGGTAGTCGTATGCGCAAACATCTTACATTATTTGCTATTATGCTACTGATCCTAGGTGTCAGTAGCACCACTTGGGCCATGGATTTTGATTTTGACGATCTCTTTGGGGGCGACCTGCTGGTGGACTTGGCAGAAGAGGAGCAAACTAGGCCTCCCGAAGAAGCGCTCCTCGTGCAAGATGGTTTGGATGTGGGGGGGAGCTACCGGTTTTCGGTTACAGCTGGACGAACCTATATGAAAGACGTAGATCCCGTAGATACTCTAGGAACCTCCCTTGGGGGGCAACTCTATGTGGATGCCAGGCCCGATCCTAACTTTAGGGTCTTTGGTAAGGCTGATCTGAGTTATGCTGTAAACAAGCAAGTTGGTGAGGCGGGACAAGCTAGTGATCCTGTGAAGATCCGCTTGCAGGAGCTTTTCTCGGACTTTAACTATGATAACAAGGTGTTTTTTCGGGCGGGTAAACAGAATGTCAAATGGGGTGTGGGGTACTTCTTTAGTCCCGCGGATGTGATCAGTGTGGGGCGGATTAATCCTTTGGATCCAGACGTTGAGCTAGAAGGACCTGTAGCCCTCAAGATGCATTACCCAAGAGGTAGTACAAATTACTACTTATACACCCTCTTTGACGGTGTCAAGGACCCGAGCCACATTGCATTTGCTCCTAAGCTGGAGTTCGTGGTGGAGGGGACGGAAATTGGTGTCGGAGGTTTTTATCAAAAGGACAAGGCCCCCCGGGCCATGCTTACCGTTTCCTCTTCCCTGGGTAATCTAGCTGTCTTTGGGGAAGCGGTGGTGAGCAAGGGGTCGGATAAGAGATTTGCAGAGCCTGCTTTGACTCCATTTCCCCCGGTGACCTATCCGGTTTCGGAAAAGGACAAGTTTTTCTTGCACGCCACAGCGGGAGCCCGCTATAGTCATAATGACCCTGATGGACTTTTCAACTTCACCCTGGCTGGTCAATATTACTTTAACGGTGAAGGATATAAGGAACAGGCTGATAGCAAGAATCTCCGGCTGTATTATGGCATGTTGCTTGGCATGACTCAATCTAAGGATGAAGATGTGAGAAAGACGGGGGAGAAACTCCTTGAGGATTTCAGTTTGTCCGACATGACTTCCACCGGGAGACATTATCTAGCAGCCATGGTGGGTTGGAGCAACTTGCTCAACACGAAGCTGTCTGCATCAGCTATTTTAAACGCCAATCTCTCGGATCAGTCAGGTCTCGTCACAACGACCTTGAGCTTGCCTTCTATTAGTAAGATTTCGCCAAGTATCGGTGTGAGTTTTAACTACGGAGATGTGGCCACAGAGTTTGGCGCGTTGGGCCGTGATACAACCATCTTCGCTGCCATCACCTTAGGTAGCGGTTCCTTTTAGACTTAGAATGAACGAACAAAAATGCCTGTTCAAGTCATGGCTTGAACAGGCATTTTCTATTTTCCGGGTTTTGCATGTAAGGAGATGCTTACTTCCAGTGTGCCGATATCAGTAATCAAGGGTAGAACAATCGCCTTTTCCGTGGACATAGCCATCGAACCTTTGCTACCCACAAAAGCCTGGGGCGGTGAAATGTCACAGGTCAGAGAGTTCCGGGCCAGATAGGTTAGGGCATTACCACTAATGATATTGGCGACTTCACTGAGGGCGGATGTTACGAAAGCATCGAGCTTGGTCATTTCCATGCCTGACATGATTTTGACCATCTCTAGGGCCATGGAGGCAGGGAAACTGTAGAGGAGGGATCCCCTCAAGTCACCTGTAACGCCAATACCAACATTCGCTTCACTCACGGGAACAAGTTCTTCCACGGCCCTTAGGGTACCCCTTTGGGGTTCCATACTGAGCATCACCCGAAACACATCGACGGTAGCTTGGTAAAATGGATTTATGTACTCAACTCTCAATTTGTGACCTCCTTTGAACGCAGGAACTCACCGATTTTCTGATCTTCGCGACCTACATGCATGATCAGCCAAGTCATCACTTTAGCGCTAAACTCCTGAACCTTTTCTTCATCAAAACCTTCAAGTTCGACTGTCTTGGCAAACTGTTGGACCTCGGCTTTGAAGTTCTCGTGAATCTGTCGATGCTTTTCAAATCCTGGGTAGCCAATCTCCTGCTGCAATTGCTCTTCGTCTGCAAAGTGGATCAACACGTAATGTTGCATAAAAACAAGGGTTTCCTCTACTTTTTCCAGGCGTTGCTCCCAAGGACCATCGCTCTGCACCACCTGAATGAAGGCGGCTACTCGTTTGAAAAGTTCTTGGTGTTGGGTATCGATGAGCTCGGAGCCAACCCGGTAATGTTCTTTCCACATAGACAATTTCACTCCTTTCCAGACAGGGTTTCTCCGTCAGACTTTTAGTTCCTGCTTCGAAATATGGTATAATGAGGTCATTAAGGAAAAGTGATGGAGGTTGATGCATTGAATACGGTAAGTAGCGTGATCGTTGTTGTGGTGACTGCAGTACTTGCTTTTGTCTTGACCAGCCCTGTTCAGGCAGGAGAGGTGGAGACGAAGAATCCTCTGGTGACAGTAGACTTGGGTGAGCTTGGGACTATCAAAATCGAGCTTTACCCCGAAATTGCACCTAACACTGTGAATAACTTTATCTCCCTAGTCCAGCAAGGATACTATGATGGGGTCATCTTCCATCGAGTTATCCCAGGTTTCATGATTCAAGGTGGCGACCCCACAGGTACTGGATCTGGGGGACCGGGTTATAGTATCAAAGGCGAGTTTAGCCAAAACGGGTTTCCCAATAGCCTCAAACACGGGCGCGGTGTGATTTCTATGGCGCGGACGAGTATTCCAGATTCAGCTGGATCCCAGTTTTTCATCATGGTGGCTGATGCTCCCCATCTGGATGGGGCCTATGCAGCCTTTGGTCAGGTAATAGAAGGGATGGAAGTGGCGGATCAGATTGTTGCTGTACAGCGGAACAGAATGGATCGTCCCCTTGAAGATCAAGTGATGCAAAAAATGACAGTAGAAACCTTCGGAGTTACCTATCCGGAGCCTGAGAAGCTCTAAATTACGAGGAATGGAGTTGAACCATGAGTCTGAAAATCATTGGTCAAGATATACCGAATATCCCCTGGCAAGAGCGACCTGCTGGAAATAGTGATGTCTTATGGCGGTATACAGAGAATCCTGTGATTCCACGGGATCTGATTCCCTGTTCCAACAGTATCTTTAATAGCGCCGTCGTTCCCTTTGGCGATGAGTTTCGGGGCGTATTTCGCGTAGACAACAAAGCAAGGGAGATGCGCATTCACTCTGGTCGGAGCAAAGATGCGCTCAATTGGACCATCGAATATGAACCCATTCGTTTTATCTGTGATGATCCAGAGATTGGGAATTTTGTCTATGGCTACGATCCTCGTGTGGTCTGGATTGAGGACCGCTACTATGTGACTTGGTGTAATGGTTATCATGGCCCCACCATCGGTGTGGCCTATACCGAAGACTTCAAGGATTTCTATCAACTAGAAAACGCCTTTTTACCCTTCAATCGAAACGGCGTTCTGTTTCCCCGGAAGATTAACGGTAACTTCGCCATGGTCTCAAGACCAAGCGATAATGGCCATACACCCTTTGGTGACATCTTCTACAGTGAAAGTCCCGATCTGGTCTATTGGGGTAAACATCGCCATGTGATGGGAACCACAGTAGGCTGGCAGTCAACGAAAATTGGCGCCGGGCCTATTCCCATTGAAACATCGGAAGGTTGGCTCATGATTTACCATGGAGTTCTGACCAGCTGTAACGGTTTTGTCTATAGTGTGGGGGCTGCACTGTTGGATTTAGATCAACCCTGGAAGGTGATTGCCCGAACCAGTCCCTATATCTTGTCTCCTCAAACCTATTATGAGTGTGTGGGAGATGTACCAAATGTAGCCTTTCCCTGTGCTGCCTTGGTGGATCGTGCCACAGGTCGCCTAGCCCTCTATTATGGCGGAGCAGATACAGTAACTGCTGTGGCCTTTGGATATGTCCAGGAGTTGGTTCAGTTTACGAAGGATCATTCAAGTCTATAATCGGGAGGAGATTCCATGTTAAACTTCACGTTTTCCAATGTAACGAAAATTATCTTCGGTCGGGGAGTCGAAGAACAGACGGGTAAGGAAGCCAAGCTGTGGGGTAAGAAGGTTCTCTTGCACTATGGCGGAGGACATATTGTACGTACCGGTCTGAAAGACCGGGTCGTAGAGTCGCTCAGGGAAGCTGGCTTAGAGGTCGTAGAACTAGGCGGAGCGCAACCCAATCCTAGACTGAGCTTGGTTCGGGAAGGCATCGAACTAGCCCGTAAGGAAAAGGTAGACCTGATCGTGGCTGTAGGTGGTGGCAGCGCCATCGACTCAGCGAAGGCGATTGGAATTGGCGTTCCCTATGAGGGAGATGTGTGGGATTTCTATGCCGGTAAGGCCAAGGCCGAAGAAAGCCTACCCTTAGGCGTAGTCTTGACCATCCCAGCAGCTGGTAGTGAGTCGAGCCCCAGTTCGGTTATTACTAATGAAGATGGTTGGCTGAAGGTTGGTTATGGGGCTCTGGTCATGCGGCCCAAGTTTGCTTTACTCAATCCAGAATTGACCTTTACGCTCCCTGCGTACCAGACGGCTTGTGGCGTGTCTGATATGATGGCCCATATTATGGAGCGCTACTTCACCCAGGAGGGGGATGTGGGCTTTAGTGATCATCTTTGCGAAGCAGCCCTCCGCAGCATTATGCAAGAAGCACCCATCGCCATTGCCGAGCCAGAAAACTATGGTGCCCGGGCTAATATTATGTGGGCTGGAACCATCGCCCATAATGATCTTCTAGGTATGGGCCGGAGCGAGGATTGGGCTTCGCACAATATCGAACATGAGCTCAGTGCCTTGTACGACATTGCACATGGCGCCGGTTTATCCATCGTCTTTCCTGCCTGGATGAAGTATGTGTATAAGCAAAACCCACAGCGCTTTGTCCAGTTTGCCGTGCGTGTCTTTGGTGTAGAGCAGGATTTCCACAAGCCAGAGCGGACCATTCTCGAGGGCATTCGTCGCCTAGAAGACTTCTTCCATCGGATTGGTCTGCCCACGACCTTGGCCGAAGCTGAGATTCCAGTTGATCGTCTCCAGGAGATGGCGGAGAAAGCCACCGCAGGAGATACCCAGAAACTAGGTAGCTTCATGCCCCTAGGTCAAGCAGATGTCTTGGCCATCTATGAGCTGTGCCAAGGAGAAACTCGCTAGAGGCGCCTGAGTACTGTGATGGGGCGGATGATTTCGCCCCGTCCTTCCCCTAGGGGCCGATGCCAGTTCCATTCATCCCACCAGCCGAGGAATTCAAAATCGTTGAGTTTCGTGGCAGCCAATAGAAACTCCTGAGGGAAGATAGCTCTCCTTAGACCTGTATGGAGTAGTTTGAGTGGTCGGCCCTTATCTTTGATGGTAAAAAGGATATTCTCTTCATAGAGTTGTTCGGGAGCGTTATGTAGGCGGGTGGTATAGCGCGTGGTTACGGTGATTCCGTCTTTACGCATGACCCAGCTGTCAAGACCAGAATCAAGGGGAGCAAAGTCGACGCACCACTCGAGAAAATACAGTCCCCCAGGTTTTAGCGCTCGATGGACATGGGCAAAGTGGCTGAGGAGCTCTTCCGTGTTATTCACATAGAGGGAGCCGAGCATGATATAGACAAAATCCACTGGTTCTTCCAGGCGAAAGTCCACAAAACTGGCTTGGTAGAAATGGACGTCTAAATCGTGTGCATTCGCTTTGGTTTGGGCAAACTCAAGCATAGTTGGACTTATATCTAAGCCATAGTAATCATAGCCCCGGGCAGCAAGTTCAAGCATATGGGGACTATTGCCACAGGCCAACTCTAAGACAGTCTGAACTGGAATCCTAGAATACTTGCGGATTGCCTCTTCCATCACATCCACTTCCGCGGGAATGTTGCGATACGAATAGGCTATTTCATAGTATTGGGGGTATCCGTAGATAGAATCCAAGTGATCACCTTTTCTGATATTAATTCGAAGGGACGAGAAATATGAATTATCGTACGGCAACGTTTGGTGGAGGATGCTTTTGGTGTCTCGAAGCCATTTTCAAGGATTTGCAGGGTGTTGTGGCCGTTGTTCCAGGTTATAGCGGGGGCCATGTGGAGAACCCGACGTATAAACAAGTCTGCACCGATGAAACCGGTCACGCAGAGGTACTTCAGATCACCTATGATCCGGATGTGATCGGTTACCGAGAACTCTTAGAAGTCTTCTTTAGCATCCATGATCCAACGACTCTCAATCGGCAAGGGGGAGATATTGGTAGCCAATATCGCTCTGTTATTTTCTATGCCACAGAGGAGGAAAAGGAGACTGCCAAGGACGTTATGACTCGGATGGCCGATCTGTGGGACGATCCCATCGTCACTGAACTAACGGAACTCTCCATCTTCTATCCTGCCGAGGATTATCATCACGATTACTTTGCACTGAATCCCCAGCAAGGATATTGTCAGATGGTGATTGCTCCTAAGGTTGTCAAGTTCCGCAAAGAATTTCAGGAGCGCCTAAAGTCTTGAGGAGACAGGGAGCTTGAGGGTTGCAAAGTAATCCTCAGGGGTTTCGGCCCGGCGGATCAACTCCGTGCTTCCATCGCTCTTGAGTAATACTTCGGCAGAACGAAGCTTCCCATTATAGTTATAACCCATGGAAAAACCGTGGGCACCGGTGTCGTGGATGATCACAAGATCACCTAGTTCAATCTCAGGCAGCTTTCTGTTTATGGCAAACTTATCATTGTTCTCGCAAAGCCCGCCTACTACATCATAGATGTGGTCATGGGGGGCATTTTCTTTGCCTGCGATGGTGATGTGGTGATAGGATCCATACATGGCAGGGCGCATTAGATTAGCCGCGGAAGCATCAAGACCAATATAGTTTTTATAGATATCCTTGCGTCGCACCGCTGTGGCAATTAAATGACCGTAAGGTGCGAGCATAAAGCGGCCTAGTTCAGCCACAATGGATAGATCGCCTAAGCCAGCTGGTACAAGGATCTCGTTATAGGCCTCTTCTACACCAGAACCAATGGCCAGAATATCAGCTGGTTCTTGGCTCGGATGATAGGGAACCCCAATGCCTCCCGAGAGATTCACCAGAGAAAAAAAGGCGCCAGTTTCCTCCTGCAGATCCCGCACTAGTTCAAAGAGGAGCTTGGCCAAGGTGGGGTAGTATTCGTTGGTGGTGGTATTGCTCGCTAAGAAAGCATGGATCCCGAACTTCTTAACACCAAGACCCAAAAGTTCTTCAATGGCCTGGTTCAGCTGGGGACGAGTCATGCCATACTTGGCCTCGCCAGGAGTATCCATAATCTCATTGCTGATGGAAAACTGTCCTCCTGGGTTATAGCGCAAGCAGATAGTCTCGGGAATGGTCTCGAGCTTGGCAATGTACTCCACATCGGTTAAATCATCAAGGTTAATGATGGCCCCCAGGCTATGAGCCTGCTGGAAATCTTCCAGGGAGGTCATATTCGATGAAAACATGATCTCGGGTCCCTTGAAGCCTACCTGGTCAGCAAGCATAAGTTCTGTAGCTGTGGCGCAGTCAACTCCGCAGCCTTCTTCCTTAAGGATAGCCAAGATGGTAGGATTTGGCGTAGCCTTGACGGCAAAATATTCTTTGAAGCCTTTATTCCAGGCGAAGGCTTGGTGTAATTTACGAGCGTTTTCCCGGATGCCTTGTTCATCATAAAGATGGAAGGGAGTCGGGTATGTGGCAACGATGTCACGTAGGGTATTAGCATCAACAAATGGTTTTTTCATAGAAACCTCCAACAATTTCAGTCCATCAAGCATCGGTAATACACCCGAAAAAGAAACAAACCCAACCCAAGGGGGCTGGGTTTTTCTGATCGTAACGTACCTAGAGGCTAATGGCGAGTTCCAGTGCGACTTCCATCATCTGTGTAAAGCTGACCTGGCGTTCATGGGGAGGAAGCTCTTTGCCACTGTGGAGTTCGTCGGAAATCGTTAGGATGCACAGGGCGTTCTTCTTGGCCTTGGCAGCATTTAGGTACAAAGCTGCTGCTTCCATTTCTACCGCTAGGACGCCCATTTCTTCCCAAGCCTTGGGTTTACCCATGGCATTGTAGAAGAGATCGGAGGACAAAACATTACCCACAAAATACTTCTGTCCTTTTTTCTCCGCAATTTCCACCGCTTTGGCCAAAAGCTCATAGGTTGCGATGGGGGCATAGGTACCTGGCATGCCGTATTGATAGGCATAATTGGAGTCTGTGCAGGCTCCCATACCGAAGACTAGGTCCATGATCTTAACGTCTGAACGAATTGCGCCAGCCGAACCGATGCGTATGATATTGTCTACATCATACATATTATACAGTTCGTAGGTATAAATTCCAATGGAAGGCATTCCCATGCCATGCCCCTGGACTGATACGGGTTTCCCCTGATAGAGCCCTGTGTAACCGTACATTCCCCGCACTTCATTATAACATTTTACATCTGTAAGATAGTTCTCAGCCACAAACTTCGCCCGCAATGGATCGCCAGGCATTAATACCGTTTTCGCGATATCACCGGGTTTTGCTGCATTATGCGTTGTAGTCATTTGAATCCTCCTTCGTGATGGATTAAGTATGTACATAACTTTGACACATAAAACGTTCTTCCTTCAAGTACCAAGGTAAGTTACCTAGAAGGTTCGTCTTGCATAGGCTATGGAGACAACTCCAAAAGAGAGGAGGGATTACATGTCCCTCACACATGTGGTTAAGGCTGGAGATACGCTGTGGAGGCTAGCCCAAGAGTACCAAGTGAGCCTAGAGGATTTGCGTGCCGCAAACGGCATAGAAGGGGAGACAATTCGGATTGGTCAAACCTTGACCATACCAATAGGCTTGGAAGAAGAGGGTCCACCGCCTCTGGAAGAAACGTTGCCATCGACGCCCATTTTACCATCACTGGAAGGTGGGTTTGTGTTGCCAGAGGGCATTTATTCCCAGGCTGATTTGGCTGACATCGAGCTCTTGGCCCGCCTCGTCTTTGCGGAGGCCAGGGGGGAGCCCTTCACTGGACAGGTCGCGGTGGCTGCAGTCTTGCTCAACCGGTTAAAACACCCTGGCTTCCCAAATACGGTGCGAGAGGCCATTTATCAGCCTCGTCAGTTTGAACCTGTTGCCAATGGCGCAATTAACCAGACGCCCGATAATCTGGCTTACTTGGCTGTCCTAGAGGCTAGAAGTGGAGTCGATCCTACAAATGGGTCCGTCTTTTTTTGGAATCCCCGCAAGGTACCCCCTTCGAGCTGGGTGTGGACCCAGCCTATCAAACTCCAGATCGGCGACCATGTCTTTGCCTAGAAAAAGCAGCCCGCTAGGGCTGCTTTTCTATATTCCATGTCTTTTGCTCTTAAAAGACTTCGGCCATTCTCTTGTAGCCGTTGTAACGACGTCTGACATCGGCTTCTGCCTGGGCGTAGAGTTCCTCAGCATGTTCAGGGAACTGACGGGCGAGTCTGGAATAACGCACTTGACTCTTGAGGTAACCTTGGAACTTCTCATAGTCAGGTTCCTTGGAGTCGAGGGTAAACGGATTCTCACCAGCAGCTTCCTTGCGAGGATCGAAGCGATAGAGATTCCAGTAGCCGCACTCCACAGCGTTCTTGCTTTCTTCGACGCTGAGGCTCATGTCGATACCATGGTTGATACATGGGGAGTAGGCAATAATCAAAGACGGTCCATCATAGCTTTCCGCTTCGATCATAGCTTTCATGAGCTGGTTGCGGTTAGCACCCATGGCTACAGTTGCTACATAGACATAACCATAGCTCATAGCCATCATGCCTAGATCCTTCTTACGTGTACGCTTACCGGAGCTGGCAAACTTAGCAACTGCTCCAGTTGGAGTGGACTTGGAGGCCTGACCGCCGGTGTTGGAGTAAACTTCGGTATCCAAGACCAGAACGTTCACATCAGCACCAGAAGCAAGTACATGGTCTAGACCGCCGTAGCCAATGTCATAGGCCCAGCCGTCGCCACCAATAATCCAGATGGACTTCTTAACCAAAATATCTGCATTGGCCAAGATGGACTTGAGAACTTCCTGTAGATCGCCAGAGGTTTGCTCAATAGCTGCAGGGAGTAGTTCCTTAATGGTTGCAGCAGTTTCTCTGGTTACTTCAGCATCATTGAGATTGTCGATCCAGCGCTGAAGGGCTTCCTTAAGGTCTGCTGGAATTTCTTGGTCTAACAGTTCGGCCATCATCTCAGCCAGCTGACTTCTGCGGGCTTCTTGGGCCAGATTCATACCGAAACCGAACTCTGCATTATCCTCAAAAAGGGAGTTAGCCCAGCTTGGTCCATGTCCAAACTCGTTCTTGGTGTAAGGACAAGTTGGTGCACTTCCGCCGTAAATGGAGGAGCAACCAGTGGCGTTGGCGATCATCATGCGGTCGCCAAAGAGTTGTGTGGCTAGCTTAATATAAGCAGTCTCACCGCAACC
>JAAYOK010000322.1 GCA_012520355.1 Bacillota bacterium
GTCTACCAGGATTTCCCCTAAGAAAACCCAAGAGCCAAAGGGGGGGACATAGACCGCACAGTTCGCGCCAGGATAGCCTAGTCCTGCTTCGATGGCCAGGGCCCGATCGACTAAGAATGTGGTGTCAACCGCCTTGCTACATTCCTTGGCTCCACACTCTTCCTTCAGATAGGAGATGACCTTGTCCATGCGTTTGTCCATGACCCGATGATAATCCATACCCCAGGCTGCCCGGGAAATTGTGCCATGGGCAGCCGGTGTCGGTCCTGGCGCTCCCGTATGATAGGAGAGGGCGAGGGAGATAATGCTTTGGGCACTAGGTTGTAGGTTCTGGGGATCGATCCTTTTGGCGATATCCCCTTCTGCAAACTCTGGGTAGCGATCCTCGGCTTGAGCTTCCCTTAAAATGGGGAGCATCCTCGTAACCGGTCTGCTTTGCATGATGGCATAGGCATCGAAACCCGCCTGATAGATGGCCTCTTGGAGGCCTAGTTCTCTAGGCATTTAGGGTCACTCCTTACTCGTAGAATGCAAAAAGAGGAGCACCGAGGCTCCTCTTTGATTTTACAGGGCTGCTTCTACCGATGCAACCTCAGGGATTTGCTGTTTGAGGATTCGTTCAATGCCACCCTTTAGAGTCAATTGTGACATGGGACATCCTACGCAGGCACCGGTTAGTCTGACTGTCACTACATTGTCTTCGCTAACTCCAACGAGTTCTACGTCTCCACCGTCGGCCTGAAGGGATGGGCGAATCTTGTCTAAAACCGCTTGTACTCTATCTTTCATTTCGACACCTCCTTGAGATCACTTCACATTCCTTAGTATACACCTTATGTTTGTGAATGTCTATGCAGAATTCTGCCAGATTCTCACGTTCCGCAAAATGTGCGGTAAGGCACAGCCGTCGGTTCGGGCGGCTTGGCATACTCTGCTTGCTGGGGACTATGGGCAAAGGGATCTTCCAGCACTGCTAAAAGCCTTTTCAGGGGACTATAGGCTCCCCTTTGGACGGCTTGTCTCAAGGCTTCTTCCACCTGATGGTTACGGGGGATGATGGCGGGATTGCTCTCCTTCATACCCCTCTGTGCTTCGTCCCAAGGACCAAGCCTTTCTTCCCAACGCCTTCTCCATTCTACAAACGGATCCAGACGATAGAGCTCATTGTCGTCGAATCTCCGGAAGGTCAGATCTAAAAACGTGTTGGTATAATCGGCCTTCGATTCTTGCATCAACTGCAAGAGATCATGAACGAGGTCTTGATCCCCGTCTTGGGCACCTTGTAATCCGAGCTTTTGCCGCATCCCTGCCAGGTAATGTTCTTCATAATAGGTAAAAAACTTGCCGAGCTCGGCTTGTGCCAGGTCTCGGGCCTTTTCTCGGTCAGAATCGAGTAAGGGGAGGAGTGTCTCCGCAAAGCGCGCCAGATTCCAGCTGGTAATCTTGGGCTGATTACCATAAGCGTAACGCCCATAATGGTCGATGGAACTAAAGACGGTGGCAGGATCATAGCTATCCATAAACGCGCAAGGACCGTAGTCGATTGTCTCCCCACTAATGGTCACGTTATCCGTATTGAGGACACCATGAACGAATCCCACTAACATCCACTGGGCCACAAGATGCGCCTGGGCTTGGATCACGGAGCGATAAAAGGCCAAGTACCGATGGGGCTCATGGAGCATTTCGGGGTAGTGACGTTCTATAGCGTAGTCGGCTAAGATCTTGAGTTCCTGATCATTTCCTCGACTGGCAGCATACTGGAACGTGCCCACCCTAAGATGACTTTTGGCCACCCTCGTTAAGATCGCCCCTGGTAATAACCTCTCCCGGTAGACCTCTTCCCCTGTGGTCACTA
>JAAYOK010000323.1 GCA_012520355.1 Bacillota bacterium
AAGTGGCGGCAGTAAGGCCTCTATTGATGCCTTGAAGCAGGCTGTGGCCTATGATGACGATAGAATTAAGTTGCACTATGTCTACTTCACAGAGGAAAACAACCAAATCAGAGACGTTACTACTTCCCTCAAGTGGTAAAAAGATGACGGATATAGAGAACCCCGAGCAATCGCCTCGGGGTTTTTATATTCCAATAGCTGCAGGATATATTCGAATTCGAACTCGAATTCCTCGCCACTTCAGCTACAATCTTCCAAGAAGAGTCTTTCATGTTTGGCTTCGTAAAGAAATCCCAGATAGGGTACGAATTCTAGGGTGAGTTCAACATAGGAGCCATCACCGTACTCGTGCCATTCCTTAGCCACCCAGGCGTCCTTTGCTCCGAGCGGTGTCTCCCTCTTGGTAGGACCCCAGATTATAAGTCCCCACTCTTCCCAAAAGCCCAGGGAAAACTCATGTCTGCTACCTTTTTCCAGTGGCGTGTTGAAGACTAGATATTGTTCCTCTCCATCTCTGACGTAGTACTGGCCGCCTGGGGTTTTGGTCAACGGATAAACTTTGGTCTTGCTTTCATCATCTTTTGACCAGACTTCCTCGATTGTATAGATGGTAGACTGGGTGTCCTGATCCCTCTCTACCGCAGTGACCTGCCGTGTAAGGGTGCCCACCTCTTCCCTAACGACCTTTCCAAGTTCGCGCTCAATTTGGGTGACGGAAAAAAGCCAACTTGCCCCTAATTCCAGCCCTAGATAATCTCCCTCTGAGGCCTGGACTGCTCCACAGGCCAAAACTGCTACTATGACTATTGCAATCACAAAACGCTTCGGCATCGCACCACTGCTCCCTCTGAGAAGTTCTACTTACCAGAGGGTTTTCTTTTCCCATGCCCATTTTCCTCCAATAGCCACTCCAGTGGAGCAAAACATAGTTCAATAAAATTTCAGCAGGTTTCTTGAAGGAGTTTTACAATGAGCGTTGAAAGTTCAATAATAAGAGCAAAACGCCCAAAATGATACTTAGAAGTACCATTTAAGGTGAGGTGTTAAGAAAAAATTGTGAGGGATAGATTATATGACCTTGTCACGTGTAGTTGCAGATAGATTGAACAAGCCTGATCGACCGGAGTTAAACAAGAAACCGTTTTTTCCAGATACGGATTATCAGCATGTGGTTTTGATCATTCTCGACGGTGTTTCTCGCCGAGTTTTTGAAACTGCAACAATGCCCTTTATTCGAACGCTCCAAGCAAAGGGTGCCTATTACACCAATTGTGTTACCTCCTTTCCAACCATGACGGCCTCAGCCCACAGTTCTATCAACACCGGTAGCTACCCTGAGACGCACAATGTGGGCATCGACTTAGGGAATGGGCGTCCAGTGTTGGGTAATGACATTTATCTTTCTGCCGCGTTGAAGAAGGCGGGGCTGACGTCTTCGTGTGTAGCTGACCCAACCTTTAAGGGTGCCTTTTCCTATCTTTCTGTGGAGTACTTTGGTCATTCCA
The DNA here is from genome assembly GCA_012520355.1 of Bacillota bacterium. Taxonomy (GTDB): domain Bacteria; phylum Bacillota; class Limnochordia; order Darwinibacteriales; family Darwinibacteriaceae; genus UBA5420. Next base: position 1,506 of record JAAYOK010000323.1, read on the forward strand.
TCTCCAAGACGGGGGAAATGGCGCGGTGGAGCTTTGAGACCTTTAGACCATCCTTTTTGACTGTCACGTTTTATGCCCCTGACACATTGGCACATGCCTATGGTCCTGGGCATGAACATGTCTACACTGCCCTAACAGATATTGACGCGGAAGTAGAACGCTTAGTGGACGCTATGGAGAAATCTGGGGGCCTTGACAAGAGCTTACTTATGATTGCTTCCGACCATGGTCAAGTGGGATCAGACTGGCCAGTCTACGAGGAATGCGATGCCTTTGGACGGCTAGGGTTGGATTTTACCCCCAACCCAGGAGGCCGCACGATTACTCTAAATGACCCCACTGAGAAGCAGCTGGAACAATGGTTGGTTAGTGATATGACACTAAAGATCCTTAGTCCAACAGATGTTAAGATGCTGGGGCATAACTGTCAAGAAGATCGTTATGTTGTCTGCCTGAAAGAAAACTATACATGGAAGAAGACTCACAATGTTAGTATTCATGGCGGATTATCAAAGGAAGAGCGCAATGTTCCTCTGGTCTTGAGTGGATATGGTGTAAAACCGGGTATCTACGGAGAAATTGCTGAGGGTATTGACCTAGCACCAACGGCCACCGCTCTTCTGGGTGGAGTGCATCTACCCACATATCAGGGTCGTATTCTTGGTGAGTCTTTTATTTGGG
>JAAYOK010000324.1 GCA_012520355.1 Bacillota bacterium
AATGCAGTAAAAGCTTAGAGTTTGAAGAAGAGAGGAGGCTGCAATCATGCCGAAAGTGGCCGTTTTCAATATGGAAGGCAAACAGGTTGGTGAACTGGAACTCAACGATGCGATTTTCGGAGTCGAGGTAAACCAGGACCTGATGCATAAGGTAGTCCTTAGCCAGTTGGCCAATGCCAGACAAGGCACCGTGGCCACCAAGACCAGGGGACTTGTAAGCGGAGGCGGACGGAAACCTTGGAGACAAAAGGGAACTGGGCGAGCACGTCAAGGCAGCACTCGTTCACCCCAATGGGTTGGTGGTGGAGTTGTCTTTGGACCAACACCAAGAGATTATTCGTATCGTCTGCCAAAGAAAGCACGCCGGGCTGCGTTAAAATCCGCCCTTAGTGCGAAAGTCGCTGCTGGTAATATTGTCGTTCTCGATGAGCTTAAAGTAGCTGAGCCCAAGACAAAAGTGTTGGCCAACATGCTCAAAGCTCTCGACGTACAAAAGCCCCTGCTGGTTACTGCAGAGTGGGATACGAACGTGGAGTTGTCTGCACGGAATATTCCTGGGGCCGTAGTTGCTAAGTCGGTAGGTTTGAACGTTTATGACATTCTCAACAGCCAGAAGCTGGTTATGACAAAGGATGCAGTGACTAAGCTAGAGGAGGTGCTTGTATAATGGAAGCGCGGGACATTCTTAAACGACCAATTATTACGGAAAAAAGCACCGATTTGATGGCTGAAAATAAGTACACCTTTGAAGTAGACCTACGAGCCAACAAGATGCAGGTTAAAGCTGCGGTGGAAGAAATCTTTAATGTGGAAGTTCTGCAAGTAAACACTTCTAGAGTTAAGGGTAAACTGCGCAGGATGGGACGCCATGAAGGATACACATCCGATTGGAAGAAGGCTGTGGTGACCCTGAAACCAGGCCATAGCATTGAGGTATTCGGAGGATTTTAAGGAGGGACGGAAAAATGGCAATTAAGAAGTATAAACCGACCACTCCGGGGCGTCGCAACATGACCGGTTATACCTTCGAGGAGATTACCAAGAAGGAACCGGAGAAATCATTAGTAGTTTCTCTCAAATCAACCGGTGGACGTAATGCAGAGGGTCGCATTACTGCCCGTCATCGCGGTGGCGGTCATAAACGTAAGTATCGTATCATCGATTTTAAGCGCAATAAGGATGGAGTACCAGCAAAAGTTGCTGCCATCGAGTATGATCCGAATCGCTCTGCAAGGATTGCTTTGTTGCACTATTTAGACGGGGAGAAGCGTTATATCTTGGCCCCTGTAGGTCTAAACGTGGGCGATCAAGTTGAGTCGGGTCCTGAAGCAGATGTTAAGCCCGGTAACGCGTTGCCACTGGCTAACATTCCCGTGGGTAGTGTCATTCACAACATTGAGCTCCAACCTGGTAAGGGGGGCCAAATGGTCCGTTCAGCAGGCACCTCAGCCCAGCTAATGGCTAAGGAAGGTTCCTACGCTACAGTGCGTCTCCCCTCTGGAGAGTTCCGCATGGTATTGCAGGTTTGCCGAGCAACAATTG
>JAAYOK010000325.1 GCA_012520355.1 Bacillota bacterium
GATACGGAAACCGAAGAAGCAATCTTGCAGAATCTACGGCATGTCTTTCCTGGCAAGACCGTAATCATTGTCTCCCACCGCATTTCCACCTTGCAGGGGGCAGATCAGATCTTGGTCCTTGAGGAAGGTATGATTACCCAAAGAGGTACCCATGATGAGCTTGTCTTGGAGGATGGATTGTACAAGGAGTTATATCAGAAACAGCTCTTAGAAGAACAAATTGAGAGCGTGAGCTAGGGAAGGGTAGGTGAGTGTGTTGGATCAATTTCATGAAGAACAAACCTTAGGTAAAGCGTACGATGGCCGATTGATGCGCCGTCTCTTGCGTTATGCCAAGCCTTATTGGGGTTTAATTGCACTTTGTGTTGTCTTACTCCTGGTGATTGCCGTAACCGATCTAGCCAGACCCTACCTTGTGAAGGTAGCCATTGATGATCATATTCTTGGTTCAAATATCTCCTATATAGTCGTGGAGCCAGACACCGTCACGGAGGGACCCGAACTCATCTCGCTCCAGGGTTATACGCTCCAGCGAGTGAAACATGGGGAAGACCAAGACGGAGTCTTACGTTTTGAGCTGACCCGCGCCGGGGATCAGCACCTTCTCACAAGTAGCACAGGCGATCTTGTCTTGCAACTTTCCCCTGAGGAAGTGAGTTCACTCCGCAGCTTTGATCGGGCTCAAATCGTGCGCCTTGGTCTGTTACTCTTCCTCGTGGTCACAGCTGGTTTTGTGCTTAACTACATCCAGGCCTACGCGCTGCAGTACACAGGCCAACGGATTGTCTTTGATATCCGTCAAGATATCTTCACGCACTTACAGCGCTTAGCTTTAGCTTTTTTTGACGGCAATCCCGTAGGGCGCTTAGTGACTCGGGTTACCAATGACACGCAAAACTTACATGAAATGTATACGGCGGTCTTAGTGAACCTGTTTAAGGACATCTTCATGATTCTGGGTATCATTGTGGTGATGTTTCGCTTGAATGTCCGTCTGGCCCTTGTTTCACTTGCAACCTTGCCCTTGATTGTGGTCTTAACCGCCGTTTTCCGTCTGAAGGCGAGAGCTGCCTATCGGGAGACTAGGGTGAGGCTGGCCCGGATCAATGCCAATTTCGCTGAGAACATTTCCGGGATGCGCTTGGTTCAGATCTTTCGGCAAGAAAAGCGGAAGTTCAAGGAATTTGATGACGTCAACAGGAGCCATTTTCGAGCCAGCATGCGTGAACTCAACGTCTTCGCTGTCTTTCGACCTTCCATTGAATTGGTCTACTCTTTAGCCATGGCCCTTTTAATTTGGGTGGGTGGGGGAGATGTGGTCAGGGGAGCCATCGACTTTGGCGTGCTCTACGCGTTTGTGAACTACATCGAGCTCTTCTTCCGTCCCATCAATGATCTCACGGAAAAATATAATATCATGCAGGCTTCCATGGCCTCTGCGGAGCGCATTTTCTTGATCATGGATGAGGAACCGGCCATCCGTGAGGTGGCAAGTCCCGTACCCATGGAGAAGGTGCAAGGTCATATCGAGTTTCGTAATGTCTGGTTTGCCTACATCGGCGAAGAATGGGTCTTGCGTGATGTATCCTTCACGGTAGAGCCTGGTCAAACCATCGCCTTTGTGGGGGCAACTGGTGCAGGGAAATCGACGATTATGAACTTGCTCTCCCGTTTTTACGATATCCAAAAAGGACAGATCCTGATTGACGGTAAGGATATCAAGGAGCTGAGTTTGGATGAACTTAGGCGTAATGTGGGTCTGGTTATGCAAGATGTCTTTATGTTCTCTGGTACCATTGGTGAAAACATTCGGCTTAACAATCCCGCCATCGACAAAGAGCGGGTGGAGAGAGTGGCGCGACATGTGAACGCCCATCACTTCATCGATGCCTTGCCCAAAAAGTATGACGAACCGGTGACAGAGCGCGGTTCGACACTATCAGCTGGGCAAAGACAATTAATTGCCTTCGCCAGGGCTTTGGCCTACGATCCGGCCATTTTGATCTTGGATGAGGCTACCGCCAACATTGACACCGAAACAGAGATGTTGATTCAAGACGCACTGCCCAAACTCTTGGCTGGGCGAACCAGTTTGGTTGTGGCCCATCGACTTTCGACGATTCAAGATGCCGATAAGATCATTGTCTTGCATCGGGGCAAAATTCGCGAACAAGGGACACATCAGGAGCTTTTGGCCGCAGAAGGTTTGTATCACAACCTCTTTTTGTTGCAATACAAGGAGGATTTTCCTAAGACAGAGGCTATGGGCTAGTTTTTTTGGAGAAAAAATGAACAGTTTTTCAAAAAGCAGAAGGAATTGTCGGCTATACACCGAATGATAATGCTGAGAGTTGAAAAAACATTTGCTTTAAGGAGGAACTGCAAGAATGAGTATCCAAAACAGCATGGCCCAGTCGAAAGGAAGCTGGGTGGAACGACAATTCAAACTCAAAGAGAACAAAACTGATGTGCGCACCGAGGTGATGGCGGGAATCACCACCTTCATGACCATGGCTTATATCCTGTTTGTTAACCCGAGTATCTTGTCGGAAACCGGCATGCCCTTTGACGCCGTTCTGATGGCCACTGCTTTTTCTGCGATTCTAGCAACTTTACTCATGGCCTTTTTGGCTAACTACCCCTTTGCTTTAGCACCTGGTATGGGCTTGAATGCCTACTTCACCTATTCTGTCGTCTTTGGCATGGGTTACACTTGGCAGGTTGCCCTTGGAGCCGTCTTTATTTCTGGTGTTGTCTTTGTACTGCTTTCCCTCTCTGGTATTCGGGAGATGATTATCGAAGCGGTACCCGCGACCTTAAAGTCTGCAATTAGTGCTGGTATTGGCCTCTTTATTGCCTTTATCGGTGTGCAAAACGCTGGGCTCGTCATTGATGATCCAGCCACCATGGTTGCTCTTGGTAGTTTCTCCGAACCAGCCACGGTCTTGGCCGCTATCGGGATTCTTATTACCGGGATTCTCATTGCTCGCAACATTAAAGGCGCGATCTTATGGGGAATTTTGGCAACAACCCTCATTGGTATACCCATGGGAGTAACCCCAATGCCATCAGGCTTTATGCAAATTCCGAGATTCTCCACCTGGGCACCAGTCTTTGGTCAACTAGATATCCGGGGTGCCCTGAGCCTAGGTTTAATCGAAGTGGTCTTTGCCTTCCTCTTTGTGGACATGTTTGACACCATTGGTACACTGATTGGCGTATCTCATAATGCTGGATTCCTCGACAAAGAGGGCAGATTGCCCAGAGCATCCCAGGCACTCTTAGCTGACTCCCTAGGCACCATCGGTGGCGCCATCTTTGGTACCCCAACGGTTACAACCTATGTGGAATCGGCAGCAGGTGTTGCAGTAGGTGGTCGTACTGGGTTTGCCAATGTGATTACAGCTCTCTGTTTCTTCCTATCCGTCTTCTTCCTGCCGGTTATCGGTATTGTTCCTGCAGCAGCCACTGCACCAGCCTTGATCGTGGTTGGGGCCATGATGCTCAAGCCTGTGGTAAGCATTGACTGGAACTCCATGGATGAAGCTCTACCAGCGTTTATTGCTATTGCCGCCATGCCCTTTACCTATAGTATTGCAACAGGGATCGCTTTAGGCTTTATCGCTTATCCCATTATTAAGCTTGCTTGTGGTAAAGGTAAAGAAGTGCACTGGCTCACCTACATCTTGGGAGCACTCTTTATCATTCGCTTCATGTATTTAGGTTAGAGATAGCAAAAAGGATGGATCAGTCTGTGGCTGGTCCATCCTTTTTATTTTGCTCGTTACATACTTCTCGCTAAGGTGATATCTAAGACATTACCCCATTTATCCAAGGTAGTTTTCATTTGTTGTTTGAAGTCCCCAAGGCTCATAATCTGGGAAATGGAGGCCATGTTTGTAAACATATCATAGATTCCAAGAGCATCGCTATAGGCCTCCTTGAGCTTTTTAAGATCCGCTTCTAGTTCCAGACTCCTCTCCTTCAGTGCCTCATTCTCTTCTTCCAATTCCTTGACTCTGGCCGTTTGTTCATCTTCATCATTGAGGGCTAGAGCCATCTGGCCTAGAGCCTTCAGGATGGCTATGGGATCCGGCTGTTTGACCTTTTCCTCTAATGCGCAGAGTTTCTTGTGCAATTCTTGCATATACTCTGGGAGGCCTTGAAAGGCTTCCAAAAGTCTCGGATCCACCACAAACTCGTTGCGAGCTTTCTGTACGGTTACGGTCGGTTCGTCTCGCTCTTTGCGTAGTACATTGTAATAGAGCATACCAATGGCAGCCTCGGACCGATGGGGAAGGAGTTTGGCACAACGCCGAAAGGCTTCTGTTAGGGGCAATCCATCGGCTTTAGCTTCGGTTGCTTGCCTCCAGACGAGGTCCTTTTCCTCTTCGGTCCAATTACGGACTGGTGCAGTGCCCTTGGTGGCAGCGGCAGTTGCCGTTTGCTTATCATCACTCATATTTACTCCTCCTTAAGGTCTTTACTTATTTATAAGTATGACCTGAAGGAGCTGTTTTATACTTCTCTCTACACTTGCTTCTTAGGGAAGTTGAAGTCGGTGGGATTCACCAAGAGCGTCTTGGCATGATCATAATGAACAAACCCGGGATTGGCCCCCTTGGGTTTACGCACATGCTTACGAAGCGTATAATCCACGGAAACCTTGGGCGAGGTCCTACTTTGGGAGAAGTAGGCAGCTAGATGTGCCGCCTCCAAGAGCGTACTCGGGGGAACCTCTCCTTCCGATAAGATGGCCACATGACTACCTGGGATCTGTCTAGCGTGGAGCCAAATCTGGTCTGGGCCACAGAGGCGAAAGGTTAAGTGATCGTTTTGCCGATTATTCCGTCCCACCAAAATGGTAATACCATCACTGGAGAGATAGCGATCGGGGCCAGACTCCGCCGGGCTCTTTTTTGCACGTGTTTTCGCTTTATGCTTTAGATAACCGATCCTGCCCAGTTCTGCCTCAATTTCTCTGAGAATAGCCTCGTTATCGGCCAGTTCGATTTGTAACAAAGTATCCTCTAAGTAGCGTTTTTCTTCCTTCGTTTGCGTCAATTGGAAACTCGTGTACCTCAGACTCGCCTTCGCTTTGGTATAGCGCTTGAAAATCCGTTGTACATTGGCGCTCGGGGAGAGGCGAGGATCCAGAGAAATGGTCACAAGGGGCAGATCGCTTTTTGTATAGTCCGGCACTTGGACTTCTTTTGTTCCCTGCTTCAGCAAGTGAAAGTTCGCAGTCAGAAGTTCACCTTGGTGGCGGTAAAGGTCTGCTTGTTCCGCTTCCTGCAGAGTTGTCTCTTGGATCGCTTCCTTCCTGGTAACTCGCTTGTAGTGACGCTGGAGCTGCCTGCGAAGGCGTCCTTTCATCTCCTCGAGCTTCTTTCGTCCCTGGCCCTGACCGAGGACCTTTCCCACGAGTTCATTGCAACTCGCAAAGGCTTGGCCAGTGTAGCCTGTGAGTTTGTAGGCTGCAAAGTCCGCGAGTTCATCTTCGTAAAGTGTGGGAGTTCCTCCTGCGTGTAACTCCGCGAGGAGTTCTTGAAAAGCCA
>JAAYOK010000326.1 GCA_012520355.1 Bacillota bacterium
AAAGAGTCATAATCTTGATCCCTTCCTCCATGGTCAGGAGGTGGATACACCCTTTGGCACTACCTATGTTGCGGAAGAAAAGTGGCCCTTGAACAAGCGCCATGGCCATTGGCTGCTAAAGACGCTTCTGGAAACGGACTATAAATGTTTTCAGGCCTCGGTCGGTGAGTTTTCACTGGAAGACCTCCTCTTTCTCGATACGGAAACCACGGGCCTGGCCGGTGGAACTGGCACCTATGCTTTTTTGGTCGGCCTAGGCTATATGACGCCAACACACCTCGTCGTCAAACAGCTTTTGATGCGAGACTATAATGAAGAGCTAGCCCTCCTCTACCTGTTGGATCAAGAACTAAAAGAAAGAGACTATATTGTCTCCTTTAATGGTAAGACCTTTGATCTGCCCCTGCTCCAAACCCGCTTTACCATATCTCGCCTGGGTTTAGCAGGGGTCACGGGCAAGAAACAGATTGACTTATTGCACATGTCCCGCAGATTCTGGAAGTATAGATTGTCCAGTTGTAGCCTAGGTAGTTTAGAAAGGCATATTTTAGGCGTACAAAGGGTCGATGATATTCCCGGCATGGAAATCCCAGGCCGTTATTTTGAGTTTTTGCAGACGGGTAATGGCGAGTTGCTACGAGATATTCTCGAGCACAATGTGCTGGATATTGTATCCATGGCGACCCTACTCTACCGTCTCCAAATCACAACAGAGCTTGCGCCTGATGAGTGTGACTGTTCCTTTGAAGCAGAAGCCCTGGGGCATCTCTCCTTGCTCCGAGGTGAACTGCAGAGCTCCCTGCCGTATTTTCGGACCGCGGCACAGCTCACCGAGGATGAGCAGCAGTATCTCAGGGTGATGCGCCAGGCCGCTGCGGTTCTCAAACGATTGGGCCAATTCGAGCAGGCCCTCCAGTTTTGGCGTAGGATTCTGGAGATCGTCCCCGATGATCTAGTAACATCGGAAGAAGTAGCTAAGTATTATGAACATAAAAAAAAGGACCTGATCTCGGCAGAGCAAGTTACCCGCCGGGCGTTGGCCCTTGCTTGGCAAAAACGGTCTCCTAAGGCTCCAGCCCTAGAACACCGCTTAAAACGTATTGAACGAAAGGCCCGGGCTAGTACCAGCTAGGCACAGGATTTTTCATTCCATCAAACCAGGCTAGGACATCTTCCGCCTGGTTTTTCATTGTCTCGATCTCCTTTTCACCAAAGGAGAGGGCCCATGGTAGTCCAGACAATGTATTTGTCCCGATGTAAAAGGCCAGGAGCTGAAAGAATTGCTGGGGTGGTTTGCCCCCAAAGTAGCCATCAATCTGTCCTCTGGCAAAGTCTGGACTTGTGGCCGCGCTAAAGACAATTCGATTAAACTCCTCCCATGGGTCACCGAAATCAAAGCGGTTAAAGTCAATGATGGAAAGATTCCCGGCTGGTGTCATCACCATGTTTCCAACATGGTAGTCACCGTGCTGAAAGGACTGGGGTCTACCCTGGAGGAGATTTCTGTTTTCCCCTACATAAGCGAGGACTTCTCCATCACCCCGAAAGGTAAGTTCACAGGCTTGATAGATCTCAATCTTCCGGTCAACCTTTGTATTGAATCGCTCTTCCCAGGATGGAATCCCTGGTGGTGCCGGGATGGAATGAAGTAACCTAAGCATCTCTCCAGAACGAAGCCCGATCCGATACTGTTCTTCCTTCGCCAAGGTGGGCAAGATAACTTCCGCATCCTCTCCCTCGCACCATGTGAAGAGAGAATAGGCACTCTCCCCTTCTTGGCAAAGACCCACCTGGAGAGGTTTTGCCATGGATACGCCTAGGGAGAAGGCTTGTTCCAGCAAAGCAAATTCCAGCTGCTTACGTCCGAGTTCACTGGCGGGAGCAAGACGCAAGAGGAGCCGCTCGCCCCGGCATGTTTCCACATAGTATTTCTTCTCACCGGACCAGCCTTTGGTAATCGGTTCTAGTTTCGTAAAGGTGGCATATCCTACAATGTCCTGCAAGGGTACACCACCTTAACGGCCCAGAACATAGATCCCTAGTCCAATGGCTAGTAGCAAATGTAGTAATATGCCCTGGGTACTTCCTAAAATGAGTCGTACTGGTAAGAGTAAGAGACTAGCAAAAAACCAAATCATCACCGTCACCTCCAAAATGGGAAAACTAACTTCCTTATCTTTCTGTATGATAGAGAAAAATCCTTCCATGGATCCATAAAGGCTCCCTGGAGTGGTAGGGAGCCTTGTAGTATCAGAAGGGTTTTCAGGTTGCCGACTCGAATTCTGCTTGATAAGGCAAGTTAAGGGGGTGTGTAGCCATGTCCAACTTATTTGATTATCTCAAATGGCGAGGAGACTTATCGTTAGAACAGGTCCCACTGAATGATATTGACAGCTTGATTCTGTCACGCCTGTCTTATCTTCCCTTCGATGGGATTGCACCGAGTTCTCTAGCAAGTACGATCACTGTGGCAGAGGCTGCTGAGCAAATCCTGCAAAGAGAGGACCCTGAGGAGGGTTTGATCATGAAGATGGATCTTCCCTTCCTACAAGAAATAGCCGAGAGTCAAAGATTTGCTAAACTTGGCCTCTGCGGCTATACGAATCAAGTCGATCCTGATGCCGAGAAACAGTTTGCGGCCCTTGTCATTCGCCTCTTGCCCGGCCTTTCCTATGTGTCCTATCGTGGTACAGATCTGTCACTGGCGGGCTGGAAAGAGGACTTTAACATGAGTTTTTGCACCCCTGTGCCAGCCCAAATCGATGCGGTGCGTTATCTTAATGATGTGGCGGACGCAGTTCCTGGCACACTCTGCGTAGGCGGGCACTCGAAAGGCGGCAATTTAGCTGTCTACGCCGCCTCGTTTTGTCGGCCCGAAGTGCAAGATAGGGTGCGTTTTGTGCACAATCATGATGGACCCGGTTTTGATAGCTCTGTCTTAGCATCAGATGGCTATCAAAGGATCACCCAGAAGATTCGGACCTTCATTCCCCAGTCTTCAGTCGTGGGCATGTTATTACAGCATGAAGAAGATTACTACGTTGTCCGCAGCTCCCAAGTGGGCCTCATGCAGCATGACCCATTCTCGTGGGAAATCCAGCGTGACCAATTCGTCTACCTAGACGAGGTTACAGACCAGAGTAAGTTCGTCGATCGCATGTTGAAAAGCTGGCTGACCCAGCTCAGTCCAGAACAGCGGGAACAGTTTGTTGATACCCTCTTTTCCATCCTCCAAGAGACTAATGCCACTACATTGAAGGAGCTAACCCTAAACTGGCATAGAAACGCCGGAATTGTCCTTAAGTCGTTTCGAGAAATGGATGAGACCATGCGTCAGAACCTCCATCACGCTTTAGGACTCCTATTGGAAGCGGCCAAGGAAAATGTTCGCCGTAACCTTCAAGAACGACCAAGAACAAGGTTCTTGCCACCTCGATCCCCCGACGCAACAAAAAAACCGTAGAGCCAGAGGCATCTACGGTTTTTCTCTACAATTTAATTATTAGTTGCTTTGAGCATCCTTAGCAGCTGCCCAGAAGGCTGTTAAGTAACCATAGTTGTCAACAAGTGTTGCACCAGTTACCAAGTCTACTGCTTCTTCATGAGTGTGCTCGGAGAGGAATGCTTCGAGTTCAGCTACGGTCATGCCAACAACGAAGTTCTCAAGAGCTTTGAAGTTGTTTTCGATGGTTACGGTAGAACCAGCGTTAGCCATGTTGTTGCTGTAAAAAGCGCTATTTACCTTCTTAGAAGCAAGTGCTTGCTCGGGGTTGGCAAAAGCTTCGCCAAATGCTTTGTCAGAGTTTGGAACACCTACGGTCTCTGCTCTTGCAAGCATTTGATACTCATCAAGGTAAGCACCAACGATTACGTCGCCTTGTAGTGCGACAACGGCAACAGCAAAGCATCTCGTTCCATGAGCAGCCCAGTCAGCTTTACCCATACGAATAGGTTCAGCAGCAAAGCTAGCAACGGAAAGACTAAAGATAGACACCAAAACAAGAACCAAAATGAGAGTTTTCTTCATAGGTCGGCCTCTTTCTGTTTATGAAATTTGGTTTGTAAGCGACATGTCAGCATACGTGATAATTATAGCCAAGTCCTTGCCATTCGTCAATTGAAATTGTGCTCGAGCTATTTGCGATGCAGCGATTTTTTGAACTTAACGGCGGCCATCTCTGCCTTTAAAGCGATGGAAATACAATTTGATGGCCCTAAAAGACCCGATTTAAGTCTTTCTAAACTAAGACGACAGTT
>JAAYOK010000001.1 GCA_012520355.1 Bacillota bacterium
ATCACACCGTCTACGGTCCGTGTCTTCACCTTCTCCACATAACCGATAGGTTGTCCATCACAGCAGTGGGTAGGGGTGTAAAGATAAAGGATATCGTAGCCGAGGGGTCCTAGTGTCTTCTCAATACCGTCAATGACCTCCCGAAAAAAGGGTCATTGAGCTGACTAGCCAAAAATAGACCAATCAGTTTTGAGCGATTCGTAATTAGGCTACGGGCTGTTGTGTTGGGATAATAGCCACATTCCGCCACAACCCGGTGTACCAGCTCGCGGGTTTCCGGGCTCACTCCCTTGTAGTCGTTGAGCACCTTAGATACTGTGGACGTTGATACCTTGGCACGGCGGCAATATCAGCAATGGTTGTCAAATTCCGTTCCCCCAGACCTCTAGTTCATAGATCTTCAGCTGATTGTTGCCCTCCACGGAGTTAGGGGCTGTGATCACCAGACGTACATAACGGACTTTCACCGGATCAAACGAACGATCTGTAATACTGTCGGTGTTGTCTTCCACCTGATCTACATCCTCCCACCGGTCCCCATCTACACTAACTTGCAGAGTATAGGCTGCCGTATTGAACTGCTCGCCTCCAGGCCCCAAGAAAGCTGTGGGACTAACACCTTGGTGCTTGACTACCCAGCGGCTCAGCACATACTCCCCACCGAGATCAATCCTGAGCCAATAGGGTGGGGCGTCATTCGTGGTCCAACTGGTCAAATCCGACCCATCGATGGCCCGTTCTGCCCGCTTCCAGGCATGGCTGGCGGTCACGTTCCTACCTAGCACCACATTCTCTGCTCCAGAGTCATCTTGCTGGCTAGACGCTTGGACCTGGGAACCTTTTGGATCGAGGACCGCCCAAAAGGACCACTTCGGTTCACCCCGCTCATCGAATAATAAGGGATAGTCTGGCCTGCCCGGCACTGGATAGTCATTTTTCCAACTGTGATTGTCCCGCACTCCCCAAAATGTAACCCTGTCAATGACATCAGAATACTCCTGAAAGAGTTGAAAGTAATTCCCGTAGACCCGAGCCTGCTCCTCGGCTACGGCCTCAGGTAACCCGCTTTGGTAGCGGTTGGAACGATCATTCCAGCTATAAACACTCACATCCATTTCTGTAATGCTCACGTTCAAACCCAGAGACGCATATTTCTCAATGGCCAAACGCACTTGCTCCACGGGAGGATAGGTGAGATCCCAGTGCCCCTGCATACCAATGCCGTGAATTGGCACACCTTTTGCTAAGAGCTCCTGCGCCAAAGCATAGATTGCATCACGTTTACCCGGATCCGTAGCACTATAATCATTATAGAGCAGACGGGCCTCAGGATCCGCCTCGTGGGCAAAGCGGAAGGCTAGTTCAATGTAATCATCGCCAATAATCTGAAGCCATTTGCTATCCCTAAGGCCCCAGGTCTGTGTCTTGGGATCGAGTTCTACCACCTCATTCACAACATCCCAACTAGCAATCCTCCCCCGATATCGGCCCACTACAGTATGAATGTGTTCTCTCATCCGCTCAATTAGAGCCTCTCTAGATAGTTCGTTCTGCTTTTCATCCTGGAAAACCCAGTCAGGTGTCTGGGAGTGCCAAACGAGGGTATGGCCAGTAACAGCCATATCGTTTTTCTCAGCATAATCAACCAGGTCATCCGCGGCACGAAAACTGAACTGCCCTGGTGCAGGTTGCATGGATTCCCACTTCATAGCATTCTCGGCAGTCACAGCATTGAAGTGTCTCTTGTTGATGGCATCATCCAAGTGAAAGCTGGCCCGGGCAGCAAATCCCACCAAAAAGTCATCTGCATAGGCCTCTTTCAGAGAGGGCACTTGACCTCCTGCCTCAACTGGGGAAAGTGCCAGAACAAGGAGTAGTAAAGTCCAAACAGCACCGCTAACTGGTTTGCTATTCCAGGATATCATCGGTAATCTACCCCACTCTCATCTGGTTATGGCATGGAAATGGTTTTCCATCGGGAGACCAAAACCATCTCGTTGCAAACGAGGAAACAAGGTGAGGGCGCTACAAACTCCCCAAAATGGCGTCTAACCCAAGGTTTAGCCTACCCATCGATTTGCGCCCCCAACTCTTGCATCCGGTTTATGGAAATCGTTTTCCAGGAAGATACAGAAAATAGCCCACCTTAAGCAAGTTCGCTCTGGGCAAAGTAGGTTCTGGCATGGGGAATTACCTTTACGTTCCCCTTTACCTCAAACTGACCCGTAAGACGGATATCCTGCGATGAACTACCTACCTGCACTTGGAACTCACCGGGTTCAACGATTAAATTCATATTCTTATCAT
>JAAYOK010000054.1 GCA_012520355.1 Bacillota bacterium
CCGTTGCATAAAGGAGTGAGTTACCCATCCAACGGAGAAAGACACCATTTTGATAGGAAAAGACCTTGGTTATGTTATCCATCAAGTGACTGGGCACCCCAGGCAGGAGCGATCGTGCAAATAATTGACTAACACTCTTTGTCGTCCCAATGGTGAGCCAATAGAAGGGGAAGATAAAGAAGGCTGCCAATCCCACAAAGATCAGGGAGATCAGTTGATACGAGCGGTTACGACCACGCATGAGATTTCCTCCTTTCAGGTTTTAGGTATGGCGCTCTAAGATCAGCTTGCTTGCTGTTCTGAGAACATAGAGGGAGATAGCACAGGTTAAGATAGCCAAAATCACGCCCATGGCTGAGGCATAGGTGAACCGACCTTGGGCGAATGCGGAGGAGTAGATATACATGGTGGGCGTGTAGTTCGTGGGCAAGACCACCAAGTCACCAAGCATCCAGGGTTCATTAAAGACCTGAATGGCCCCAATGGCGTTGAAGATGAACAAGGTAATGAGTGGATCTTTAAGGAGAGGTAGCTTGATTCTTAGTGCGATTTGCCAGTGCGCGGCACCATCCAGTTGAGCAGCCTCTGTATACTCTCTGGGAATGGCAATTAAAGACGAGTAGAGAATGAATGCTGTGTAACCTGTAAACTGCCACAGGATGATCACCAGGAGGATGGCGGGTGCATTGGAGCGTGTGAGTAAGCTTCCAGAGCCTAAGGCGTCCAACAGGGGGTGCAGAGGTGACATGGAGTCGGAGAAGATGTAGGACCAGACGAGCCCAGAGACAATTCCAGGGATGGTATAGGGAAGGTAATAGATAAAACGATAAAGAGCTCCGCCGCGTTTCCTGGTCTCAAACATGAAAGAGATGACAAGGGCCAAGATCAACATGAGAGGGACTTGGACCAGAAGGAGAAACAAGGGTATTTTAAAGGAATTCCAAAATAGGGAATCTTGTAGGATCCGGGAGTAATTCTCCCAGCCAATATACCACATGCGGGCACCTCGCTGGCCATACATGGAGAGCTTCACACCAAGCCCGATGGGATAGATCACCATGGCGGAAAAGACGGCCAAAAATGGGGCGAGGAAAGCATAGGCCTTTAGACTTGTTTTCGCTTTTTTTCTCCAAGACATTCAGTTCACCCCTGTACTTGATGATGGATCAAGAGGGGTGTATCACCCCTCTTATACTCTTCTTGCACTCTTTAGGGCATTTCTCCAATGATTGTGTTGGAGTAGCCAAATTCCTTCATTGTTGCCACCACTTCTTCTTCCTACATGGGCAGGATGTCTGCAAAGCGTTGGATCTTGCCGTCGACATAATCCTGCAACAAAAGACTGAGGGCACTGTCGAGATTGGACCAGATGGGCAGACCAACGAAGGTGGTGTCAATCAGGTTATGGGCTTCCCAGAGCGTATCAACGATAACTTGACCGCCAAAGAATTCGTCTTCCACCACAATTTGATCTAAGACCTCTTCGTAGCGTTTGGATACCATGACGGGGAGATTGCTGTAACGGTTGAGGCAGAGTAGAGAATCAGGGTGAGAGTTTAGCCAGTTGACAAAAATGGCTGCTGCCTCAGGATTCTTGGAATGGGCAGTTACGTAGAAACCTGAGCCGCCAAGCATACCATTGTGGGGCTTCGTGGGATCGAAATTGGGTGGAGCCATCACCCTCCACATACCTTCAGAGTCGGGTGCGTTGTAGCGGAGCCACTCAGCAAACCACGCCCCATTGAGCACAGTGGCGGTGGTACCTTGGTTGAGGGAATTATACCAATCGGCATTCCACCACATCTCAACTTCGATGGTACCTTCATCAATCAGTTCTCCCCAGAACTCAAAGACTTCTTGAGCCTTGGGGTTTGTGAAGTCGATATACCAATTACCATCGTGGTAATCAAACATCTTGACACCAGATTGCCAAACCAGGCCAACCCACCACAGGGCATAGCCTAAGGGTGGTCCATTAAACTGAAGATCAGGCGCGGCTTGGCGGAACTTTCTGGCCTGGGTTGCAAAGTCTTCCCAGGTGACGGGGACCTCTAGTCCGTATTCTTCAAAGAGATCTTGGCGATAAAATAGGGTAATGGCGCCACTATCTTGTGGGGTTCCATAGATCACTCCATCTAAGGAAGACCAGCCCAGGGCCTCTTCCCCATAGAGTTTGACAAAGACATCTTCAGGCAACCATTGATTAATGGGTTGAAAGGCTCCGAGATCCATGTATTGGGGAGCAAAGGAGTATTCCACCATCAAGACATCTGGCAGACCTGTCCCAGCTGCAAGGGCTGTTTGAGCCTTCTCGTAGTGTACGCCGAAGTCTTCCCATTCCACCTTGATGTTTGGATATACCTTCTCGAACTCCTCAATGGAGTAGTTTTCATTGCTAGTCCAGGCCCACATGGTTATGGTCGTTGGCTCTCCTGTGTACTCGGGGTAATACTCTTCCGCGGCAACAGGTAAGCAAAGTACGAACAGGACGAGAAGCATCACGAGTGTTCTTTTCATAGACTTGTCACTCCTTTTCTTGTACTTTGGCGGTTGCACGACAATTCAACGTTTATGCCCTGTAAAGAGACTCCCTAACATCCCTCCTTCTTGTTATGAAATTTCAGGCTTCCTCCTTGACTCGGATCGGAGGAGGCCTTATTCATTCTTATGTTAGGACGAGGCAAGATATGATTGGTTCTTGCATTTTTCATGCTAAATCTGCTTCAGCCCCATCTTTTAAGAGGATTCGAGGCCCGGAAGAAGAAAACTATATGTAAGAATTTGGTGGTGTTTGTTGGATTTGCATAATGAGAACAACAAAATGAGGTGTGTTTATGGAAAACACAAAGTACGTGATTGGGGTGGACTTTGGTAGCGATTCTGTTCGTTCCTTGGTGGTTAACTGTACAACAGGGGAAGAGGTGGCCAGTGGTGTAGCCAATTACAAACGCTGGATGCAAGGTTTATACCAAGATGCTGCCCAAAACCAATTTCGCCATCATCCCCTCGACTACTTAGAAGGCTTGGAGGAGTGCGTGCGAGAGGCCCTGGCCAAGTTACCTCCATCTGTGGCTAAGCAGGTTGTGGGTATTGGTGTGGATACAACAGGTTCTACGCCAGGTCCCGTTGATGAAAATGGAACTTTACTTGCCCTTTTAGATGAGTTTAAGGATAACCCTAATGCCATGTTTGTGCTGTGGAAGGATCATACAGCGGTACGGGAGGCAGCAGAAATTAATGCGCTGGCCAAGAACTGGGGCGGTGAGGATTATACCAAGTATGAAGGCGGAGTGTATTCGTCGGAATGGTTTTGGGCGAAGATCCTGCATATTCTACGGGTTGATGAACAGGTGCGGGAGGCCGCCTACTCATGGGTGGAGATTTGTGACTGGATTCCAGGGGTATTAACAGGGACCAGCCATCCCCGGAGCTTAAAGCGCAGCCGTTGTGCCGCGGGTCATAAGGCCATGTGGCATGAAGATTGGGATGGTTTACCGCCAGAAGAGTTCTTAACAAAACTCGATCCCCTCTTGGGGGGCCTTAGGGATCGTTTGTACCAAGAGACCTATACATCCGATGAAAAGGCCGGAGATTTAAGTGAAGAATGGGCGGCGCGCCTGGGTCTTCAGCCAGGTATTGCTGTGGCGGTAGGGGCCTTTGATGCCCATATGGGTGCCGTTGGCGGCGGTGTGCAGGAACATGCTTTACTCAAGATCATGGGGACCTCCACTTGTGATGTGATGGTGGCTTCCAAGGAAGAGCTTGGTTCTACCTTGGTTGGTGGGATTTGTGGCCAGGTCAATGGCTCGGTGATTCCCGATATGATTGGTTTAGAAGCCGGTCAGTCCGCCTTTGGGGATGTCTATGCTTGGTTTAGAAATCTTCTCTTGTGGCCCCTGGAGGCCTTGGGTGAAGAGGTAGGCCTGACGGAGGAAGTCAGAAAGAACATGAAGGGTAAGATTTTGGCTAAGCTCACAGAGGAGGCGGAAAAGATCGATCCCGCCACAACCACTGTGGTTGCCTTGGATTGGCTCAATGGAAGACGGACTCCCTATGCGGATCAAGAATTGAAGGGTGCCTTGGTTGGTTTGACACTGGGAACCGATGCACCTCGTATCTTTCGGGCCTTAGTGGAAGCAACGGCCTTTGGGGCAAAAGCGATTGTCGACAGGTTCCGGGAGGAAGGTCTCACGATTGATGAAGTGATAGCTCAAGGCGGCATACCCGGTAAGAATCCCTTTGTGATGCAGGTTACGGCCGATGTCTTGAACATGCCGGTGAAAGTTGTCAAATCGGATCAGTCGGTGGCTTTAGGTGCTGCGATCTTTGGTGCGGTGGCAGCTGGGGAGTTTGCATCCGTTTATGATGCCAAGCACGCATTGCAAAGTGATTATTCCAAGGTATATACACCAAATCCAACCAGTGCTGAGCGTTATCAAGCCTTATATGAAACCTATCTTTCTTTAGGTGAGATGTTGTCTGACACTTTGCGGATGCTTTAGAGGAGGATGAACGTGCTTGACGATCTGAAGCGAGATGTTTTGCTTGCCAATCAGGAACTACAAAGACAGAAGCTTGTGATTTATACTTGGGGTAATGTAAGCGGTATTGATCGAGCCAGCGGTTTAGTGGTCATCAAGCCAAGCGGCGTGGCGTATGACGATCTCACCGTGGAGGATATGGTTGTCCTTGATCTAGAGGGGAATGTTGTGGAGGGAGACTTGCGTCCTTCCTCTGATACTCCGACGCATCTAGAATTGTATCGGCGCTTTAAAGATATCGGAGGGGTGGCCCACACCCACTCCCTCTGGGCTACTGTTTGGGCCCAGGCCTGTCAAGAGATTCCCTGTCGGGGCACAACCCATGCCGATTACTTTTACGGATCCATACCTTGTACCCGTCCCTTGACTCCTGGTGAAGTGGCCCGGGATTATGAGCTCAATACGGGTAAGGTCATTGTAGAGCGGTTCCAAACAATCAAGTATCAGGAGATGCCAGCTGTCTTAGTGGCGGAACATGCCCCTTTTACCTGGGGTAAAGACCCGGGGGAAGCCGTCCATAACAGCGTTGTTTTGGAGCAGGTGGCCCAGATGGCTTTCCTGACTCGACAGCTTTCAGGTGATGATCGTCCCATATCTAGGCATGTTTTGGAAAAACACTATTTACGGAAGCATGGCCCAGATGCCTATTATGGTCAGAGTTAAAGACCCAAGCTAAAGGAGGAGAGAGTATGGCGTTGGATTTGAACTTGAAGGAGTTTCAAGTGTGGTTTGTCACCGGTAGCCAGCATCTTTATGGCGAGGAAGCGCTGAAACAGGTGGAAGAGGATGCCAAGAAAGTGGCTCGTTTTCTCGATGATACGGCGGAGATTCCCGTCAGTGTTGTCTACAAACCTGTCATGACCACATCCGATTCTATTCGCAGGTTGATTGCTGAGGCGAATGCCGATGAAAAATGCGTTGGACTTATGATGTGGATGCATACCTTTTCGCCAGCGCGGATGTGGATTGCTGGTTTGAACCTGCTCAACAAACCATATCTCCATTTCCACACCCAATATTACAGGGATATTCCCTGGGGAGAGATTGATATGGATTACATGAATCTCCATCAATCAGCCCATGGTGACCGGGAGTTTGGTTTTATCAATGCTCGGATGCGAAAAACCCCCAAGGTCGTGGTGGGGCATTGGCAAGATCCTGAAACACTGCAAAAAGTTGGGGTTTGGACCCGGGTGGCCGCGGCCTGGCACGATAGCCAGGGGGCAAGAATTGCCCGCTTCGGTGATAATATGCGGGATGTTGCGGTTACAGAGGGCAATAAGGTGGCTGCCCAAATCCAATTTGGTTATGAGGTGAATGCCTATTCTTTAGGGGAGCTGATTCGGCACGTGGAAGCTGCCACGGAAGCTCAGATCAATGCCCTGCTTGAGGAGTACGAGGTCAGTTACACTTTAACGGAGCGGGTCCGAGCAGGAGGTTCCAAGCGAAGTTCCCTCAGGGATGCGGCCCAAATTGAAGTGGGTTTGCGTTCGTTCCTCAAGGAAGGCGGCTTCAAGGGTTTTACCACGAACTTTGAAGATCTTGTTGGTTTAAAACAACTGCCAGGCTTAGCCGTTCAGCGGGTCATGAATGATGGCTACGGATTTGGAGCCGAGGGTGACTGGAAGACGGCCGCTTTGCTCAGGACAATGAAGGTGATGAATGTGGGTCTTGAAGGCGGTACATCTTTCATGGAGGACTATGTCTACCATCTTGACCCCGCGGGAAGCCGCATTTTAGGAGCCCACATGCTTGAAGTCTGTGAGTCGATTGCAGCTGAGAAGCCGATTCTGGATGTGCAGGCTTTAGATATTGGTGGCAAGGAGAACCCGGCCCGTCTGATTTTCACAGCTCCTGCTGGACCTGCCCTCTGCGCCTCTTTGATTGATTTGGGGAATCGGTTTAGGATGATTGTGAACAAGGTGGATGCTGTGACACCGCCTGCTGATTTACCTAAGTTGCCGGTAGCCCGGGTTCTTTGGGAACCAAAACCAAACCTGAAGGTGGCTGCGGAAAGCTGGATCTTGTCTGGCGGCGCCCATCACTCCGTCTTTAGCCAGGCTCTCACGGCTGAATATGTGGAAGATTATTGTGAGATGGCCGGGATTGAGTATGTCCTAATTGATGAGGAAACAGAGGTCCGGAAACTGAAACAGGATCTGCGTGTAGGGGAAGTTTACTATCATATTGCCAAGGGTCTCTAGACTGAGCCCTCCAGAGACGGAAAATGCGACTACAAATGTTGTGGTCGCATTTTCGATCATGGGGTGAGAAAACTTTGGTTGATATTTAAATACTTGTGTCAAAGGTAAACTAAGATTTAAGGATGAGCAGGAATGTTTTCTCCTCCCCTAGAATTAACTTTGAGTGAATTGCTTGAGTGCAGGCCAGCCTTTGTTCGAAATTCGTCAAATTGATCGAGGGCCTGGCCCCTAATGATTGGAGGGAATGTGATGAAAAGAAAGACTGGTTGGCTCGTGTTGTTGATGTTCATTCTGGTTTTAGGTGTGTGTGGGACTTCCCTGGCAAAGACTACGATTACGTGGTGGATCAATCCCTGGCGAATAGCTCCGCCTGGCATGGATGCCTCGCAAGCACCAACGGCTGAGGATTTTCCCCGTTGGGCGAGTGAAGAGTTTATGCGGCTTAATCCCGATGTTGAAGTGGTGTGGGAAGTGGTCACAAACCAGGGATTTGATGAGAAGATCTCCGCTTCCATCTTAGCCCGTCGTACACCGGATGTAATGAAGGATCTCGTATTTCGCAAGGAATGGGCCGAGAGAGGCTTGTTGGAGCCTATTGATGACTATATTTCGGCCGGGGATCGGGAAGATTGGTATGACTATACGCTAGAAAAAGGTTATATCAACGGCCAGCATTTTATCTTCCCTTGGAACAACTCCAATAATGGAATGGGTAATGCCATGTTGCTCAATCCGGCGATTTTTGCGGAACGTGGTGTGGAGCTTCCGGCACTGCCCAGTAGAGCGTGGACTTTTGACGAGTTTCTAGCGGCAGCCCAAAAGCTCTCCTATGACTCGGATGGTGATGGTGTTAATGATCACTTCGCCCTGTCCTTTGCCGCCAGTGACCTGCTGAACAGTACAGCCTGGTTACATGTCTTTGGTGGTCGGATGTTTAATGAGGATGAAACAGAAGTGATCCTCAACAGCCCAGAGGCTGTAGCTGGTTTGCAGTTTATGGTGGATGCGATTTACGAATATGAAATTGCACCAAAGGGTGCTGAAGGGATGGGCATCTATGATGTGATCGGCCTTTTCCATCAGGGAAGGACTGCCATAGGTTATGGTGGACCTTATGAAATCGGCCGGATTGATCGTTATGTGGCTGAGGGTCAGTTGCAAAACGCCTTCGACGTTCATATTGCCCCCTATCCACATCTGCCAGAAGTAGGACCCATCGCCCATCATACCAGCGGCGGGTTTATTGTGTTCCGCCAACAGGATGCGGAAAAACGGGATAAGGTGATGGAGTTTGCCAACTTCCTGACCAACTTTGAAAACACGGCAGCTTTGAAGACGCTCTTGTATGTGACGGCACGGAAATCAGCCAATGAGGTGATCTACGAAGATAGCAAGTTCGCCGACGAAATCAGCGTCTATATGCAGGCCATTGAAAATGGGGTTCCATACTTTGGCAGTGCCGATGTGAACTTCGCCCCAGCAGAGCCGTTCCTCCAGGCTGCCTTTGAAGCGGCCTTTGCCAGAACCAAGACTCCCCAGGAGGCTCTGGATGAGTTTGTGAAGGAAGCTAATCGGGTACTATTTGGTCGTTAGAACGCAGTTCTAGAACACTATGACCTTCTAGGGAGCCAGCATGGGCTCCCTAGAGGTTGTTCGGTAACTCTTTAGGAGAGGAGCTTTTTCTTTGGCAGCCTTAACTCAATTTGGGAAACGTATGTTCAAAGCCCGCTGGGCCTATTTCTTTATTCTACCGAATCTTCTCCTTTATGCAGTGTTTTTTCTCCTTCCCGTCGCCTGGTCCATGGTGCTTTCTTTCCTGGATTATCAGTGGTGGGGTATAGAGTTTGTGGGTTTCTCCAATTATTCCAAGGTGTTTGCGGACCCAATTTTTTGGAAGGCAGTTAGGAACACAGCGTACTATACCTTGGGCGTGGTACCTTTGTGGTTGGGCAAGGCTTTAGTCATATCGGCCCTGATTTTTCCCTTCCGCAAACCACTCCAAACGTTTTTCAAGGCAGCTTTTTACTTGCCCCATGTAACCTCTGCAGTTATCTTGTCCATGATTTGGTTATGGATTTATAACCCACCTTTTGGGCTACTCAATTATGTCTTGGGCTTTTTTGGTGTTGATCCGGTGGCTTGGTTGGGCAATACCCTGACAGCCATGCCTGCGTTAATCATGATGCAGGTTGTGATGGGAGGGGGTTCCTCCATTGTTCTCATTTCAGCTGCCATGAATGGAATTCCGACGTACCTCTATGAAGCAGCGGAACTTGATGGGGCCCGTCCTTTGCAGGTTTTCTTACGGATAACCTTGCCCCTGCTCAAACCCACTTTGTTGTACCTAGTTGTCACAGGTACAATTAACTCCTTTCAGGTCTTTACCAATATCTATCTTATGACCCGGGGTGGACCCCAATTTTCCACCACAACAATTGTTTATATGATCTATGATACGGCCTTTAAGCAGTTTCAGTTCGGTCCTGCTTCCGCCATGGCCATGGTGCTGTTTGTGATTACCGCGATTTTTGCCCTGGTGCAGTTCCGTTGGCTGGGTCAAGAAGTTGAATACTAGGAGGTGGCAACCATGTTAGTTGATGATAAGAAGACCCGAACCGGACATTACATCTCGTTTATTCTCCTCCTGGGTGCAGCAGCTATCGCTCTTTTGCCCCTCTATTGGATGGTTGTGACTGCGCTTCAGCAACCAACCTTGACGGTGACCTTTCCACCGGAGTGGTTTCCCTCTGATCCAACCTTGCTCAATTTTTCTCGGTTTATGGAAAGGCCCCATATTTTTCGTTGGACCACAAATAGCTTGCTCATCTCCTTAGCCGTTACTGGAATCCAGGTGTTTACTTGTGCCATGGCAGGGTATGCCTTTGCCAAGAAGCAGTTTCCCGGTGGTGATTTTCTTTTTTACCTGTATATTGCCTCTATGATGATTCCAGGTCAGGTAACATTAGTTCCCCTCTTTTTGATCATGAGTCGCCTCAACTTCCTCGATACCTATTGGGGTTTGATTCTTCCGGGGATTGCTGGCCCCTTTGGAGTCTTTTTGATGAAGCAGTTTCTGTCTACCTTGCCCACAGAACTGATTGAGGCCGCCATTATTGATGGATGCGGGGAATGGCAGACCTTTATCAGGGTGATTCTGCCCTTGGCCAAGCCAGGACTGGCGGTACTTGGTATTTTCACATTTATGGGTCAATGGAATGAGTTCCTCTGGCCGCTCATTGTCACGAACTCGTCGAGTATGCGTACCTTGCCCGTTGGACTCGCCCTCCTCCAGGAGGAACTACCCATGCAATACGGCTTGCTTATGGCCGGTGCGACATTCGCGGCCATTCCCATGATCGTAATTTTCTTGCTGTTCCAAAAGTACTTCCTGAAGGGGATTACCGTTGGGGCGCTGAAGGGATAGGGAGAGAGATTGGCTCTCGAATCGGTTAGTCAGATAGAAAGGGTTAAGATATGCTGCTCACATTTGATCTAGATGGTGTAGTGATGAAGAATCCCTTTTCCACAGGTGTGTTCCCTGCAGTGACTGGGTTAATTGGGCAAGCCTCGGGACTTTCCCATGGGGAAATCATGAAGCTCATTATCGGTGAAGCGAAGTCACGTATGGGATTAGGAAATATGGTGGCGGCCTATGACTGGGATGATATTGTGAACTTGGTGGCAGGAAGCCTTGGGTATCGCGAGCCCATTGATGTTGCGGCCTTGGTGCGGCAGCACTGTACCCCTGAACACATTTTTGCCTATCCTGAG
The DNA here is from genome assembly GCA_012520355.1 of Bacillota bacterium. Classification (GTDB taxonomy): domain Bacteria; phylum Bacillota; class Limnochordia; order Darwinibacteriales; family Darwinibacteriaceae; genus UBA5420. Next base: position 10,517 of record JAAYOK010000054.1, read on the forward strand.
GTAGCGGAGACTTTGGCTCATTTGAAGACGACGCCACATCCTCTGCTTGTTTTGACCAATGGATTTCGCAAGTACCAGCTTCCTGTCCTGGAGGCTCTGGGGATCGCTGGGTTTTTTGATGCCATCTATACGCCTGAGGTAAATGGAAGGGCCAAGCCAGAGCCAGAGTTCTTTTTGGAACCAAGGGTTCATTATCCTGGTTTGCATCTTCATATTGGGGATACGATTATTCATGATATCTGGGGTGCCAATGAGGCAGGAGCCAAATCCATTTGGATCTATCACGATTTGCCAGAGAGTATCGCTGGCTTACCCCTTAAGGAGCGGGCAGAACATCCAATGATGTCGAGCTTAGTTGCGGAGGGAATTGCCCGGGACCTCAATGCTGCAGCCTATCCGAGTGTGACGGTTGCAGGTGCCATGCCAGATTATGTGATCAAAACCTTTGGTGAATTAATCCCCCTCCTTTCGCTTCTCCAAATGTGCGAAAATCGTCAAATTGATCGAGGGTCAGGCCCCTAAGAGCTTATTGATACGCTCGGTGATTTCCTCTTCATCAAGAGGCTTGGTCAAGAACTCGGCTGCCCCAGCCTTCATAGCCGCGAGGACCTTGTGTTTTTGACCAGCAGCGCTGATCATGATGACCTTGGCTTCGGGGTCTAACTCCCGAATTTGCTGTAAGGCTTCCACCCCGTCAACAATGGGCATGGTGATATCCATGGTGGTTAGATCGGGGCGCAACTCCTTGTACTGCAAAACCCCTTCCTCGCCATTGGTCGCTTCGCCTACTACCTCATGTCCGCTTTCCTCAAGAATCTGCCTGAGAATCTTTCTAGTTGTCCGAGAGTCATCGACGATTAGAATCCGTGCCACAGCAATTCCCCCTTACCTGATTTCTAGTTGAAGTTGATCATCGATGGCCGCCAGTAAATCAAAATGTCGCCCGTTGATGGTGATGGGTACCACATAGAGTCCCTTAGCACTCCGGATTTTTTGCCCTGTGGCAAAGGAGGGAGGCTCCATATCAACGGTAATATCTTCATGGCTGAGCTCTGTGGAGAAGAGGCCATTGACACAATTGAGGAACTCACAAACAGCGTCAAAAGCGTCCTCATCCATCTGGAAAAATTCTTCCCTCGCAAAGGGTGAGGCGATTTCTATCAGGGAGTCATCGTCACTGGCACAACCAAGCCAGAGGTCATGATCACCGACAACCGCCTGAAAAGCAAGGTTCTGCTTGGAATAGCTCGTGACTCTGGTCATGGTTCCAAGTAGGGGTTGGTTATGAATGAACCGAATGATATTGCGGAGAGCCAGGCTTATGTACTGGTTCGCTAAAGGATTATCGGTGCGGACCAAGAGTGGAAGAATCGACTGAAGATCCCCCGATTTTAGGACCTGAATCTGCTCAGAGGAAAAGCCCTGGTCCACCTGGTATTCTTGTAAGAAGTCTTCAATTTCAGCAAGGGACAAGATACTATTTTCACTGAGAATCTGAACCAGACGCAGATAGGAATTCCCCTGCATCTCCAAAAGCTCTTCCACTTGCTGCGGGGACAAGTAACCCTTTTCTACAGCTAAGTCTCCAAAACGCCGGTCTGTTTGTCTCTGTAAAGCATGGAGTTGATCCGCCTGTTCGTTGGTGAGTAGGTTTTGGGCGACGGCAATGAGGCCCAATTTTACTCTTGTACCCTGGTGCTGTTCCATGAGTAAATCGAATTGGCTTTTCGTAATGTGCTGTTTTTCCAGAAGATAGCTGGCAAAATGTTGTTCGAACACAATGTCTCCCCTTTCCCCTCTGTGTACTTGTTATCACCGAGTACTTCTACAAATAGCAGAAAAATCCTGGGGCCTGGCCCCCACACAATTGTACGAAAAACGCAAGGGCGGGTCCGTCAAGGAGAACAGAGGTGAAGGGTATCCAGCGGCGAATAACGAGCATGAACTGTAATTTCGGGAGGAGTGGCACCCTGGGCCATTACCGAGTACGGCGGCTACAGTCTGCCTGTTCATGGACATCTTTGGGCTTCCAAGGAGTTCGGCTACAAAAAGTTTAGGGAACAAGAAGCCTTCGAAAGGGCCTACCAAGACCTGATGGAAGAGCAAGTCAAGCCCCTGATTGCCGCCGGTATGTCAGCAGCAGTCTATACGCAA